>JBOHFU010000376.1:0-4221 GCA_050699675.1 Pseudonocardiaceae bacterium | reverse complement strand
GCCCCACCCGGCGCAGCCCCACCCGGCGCAGCCCCACCCGGCGCAGCCCCACCCGGCGCAGCCCCACCCGGCGCAGCCCCACCCGGCGCAGGGGCGGCAACTGGATCGGAGGCGACTACTCGGGTGGAAGGGCCCGCCTCACTACCCGGGCTTCCGCACGAAACGATCAGAGCGCCTAACAGGGCGCAGCAGATCAGCAGTGCGCGGTGCTTTCGTGCGGGCATCTCGACCTTCGGTGTTGGCACGCGGTGGTTCTGACACAGAGTATGAAGGGGGCAAGAAGCTCGTGATACAGAATTCGAATGATCAACATTTGACTGGGGGCGGTGTTGGGGAGATACCGGCCAGTCTGGGGCTCGACGTCGCCGATCGGGCGGCGGCGTTACCGATTACTGTCGCGGTGGAGGGGGTCTGGCAGGTGTGCGAGGCGGGTCGGATTCGTGGCCATCCTCCTGGCGCTACTGACGTTCCTGTGGGTACCCGTTCGTGATCGGTAAGGGCGCACGTGGTGCCCTGCCTAGAGTTTCCGGCATACCAAACCTGGAAACGATCATGACGGGGAAGGCTGCTGCCCCTACATGGGACAGGGGGAACGGAGAGTGGCCGAATGTTAGCTCCTGGTGCTCTTAGACGCACCGCGCAGCGCGGCACCTGCTCTTGGCGTTCCGCTCACGTAGATGTTTGGCCCCCATCCCTGTCCCAGCCCGTGCCGACCCCTCGCCGGCGGGGCGGTATATATGACGCGGTCGTCGGCACAGTGGCCGTCGAACACGAGCTCAGGCTGGTCACTCGAGATAAGCGGACCTTGGACGCTTACCGCACGATCGACGTCGCCCTCGAACTGCTCCACTGAATTCGCTCAACCGCGCCTCGTCGACTCTGTTCCTTTGCCCGGTACGTACAGGTCACCCACTGTGCACGGTTGGACACAGACCGGGCAACCCGTAGCTCCCGGTGTCGCATTGGCGGGCCTGTATGCGTTCAGCTGCCGATCGGAACACGGAGGACCTAGCCGGAAAAGATCAAATCCGGGTCGCTGATCTGAGTGGGGTTGGCTCGCACGATCCGCAGATAAGGTTGGCGTTGCCGTAGTGAGCCGCCGCGATGGCCGAGAGAGTGTCACCAGGCTAAGGCTGGACCACGTGCTCGCGGTACCCGAAATAGCCGTCGACGATCAGCGGTTCGTGGATCACCGGAACGATCACTTTATTGATCTCACTGCCGTCCCGGGCACTGATCTCGAACACCTCGACGAACAGTCGGTCCAGTGTGAACGCCGCCCCACTTACATCTACCTGGAGCTGGAACTGGCCGTGCTCGCCGGCTCCCCCGCCAACCTGGAAGTGACCGGTCACTTCATCGTGGCCCTCACTGATCCGGTAATTCAACGTGGCCTCGAACCCGTTCCCGATTCCTGCCACTAGCGCCGGGTTCCCCACAAGGTCGAACTGCTGGGGCTGATCAACACGGTTGGTCACGAGGTGCCCTCCCATGATCGGTGTTCGTCTGAACCTCTCAACGCCACACTCCCGTGTCAAGATCGTGGTCGAGCCGCTGGCGGTGCCGGTTGCACCCGTCACAACTGCTCGGTGCGCGGTGTGCTCTCAACAGTGATCTACACCGTCACCCTGACGGGCGGGTGGTGGTGGCGAGTTCGGCGAGGTCAAGCTCGACCCTGAACGGTTCAGCTAGGCACAGGAGCTGGCCCGACCTCGACGAAGCGAGTTCGACGTAGTGCCCCCGTTGCAACCGGTACGCCACCGAGCTCGGCCCCGGGCTGCTGAGTTCGATCCGCAGGTAATGTTCGATGCCCGCGGCCGAGTAGAGCTGTGGCTTGATCGCACGATCAGCCGCAATACTGCCCGGACTGACGATCTCCACGACCATCGCCACATCGGCCGGATCCCAGACCGTCAGGTCGAGCCCGGGGTTGGTCACCACGACCAGGTCGGGAATCAGGATCCGCCCGGGCGCCACCCGGACGTTGATGGCTTCCAGCACCTCCACCCAGTTCGGCGCCGCTCGCCCCAGCGCGTAACAGAGCTGGAACGACAGCCGCTGGTGCCGGCCGCCGGCTGCCGGGCTCACCAGGAGCCCACCGTCGAGCAGCTCGATGCGGCGACGGTCCTCGGGCAGCGCGAGATAGTCTCGCTCGGTCCACGGCCCGACGTGGTCGAGCAGAATGGACTGGGCAGCCGAGGACATCCGCAGCTCACCTCCGCGCGTCTGAGGGGCACCACCATGGTCGCATGCTGGCGGGGAGCACCGACAGTTTCTCAGCGAACCCGCTGCGTAATAACCGCCATGCGGAGTTGCTGGTTGCACTCGGCACAGCTACCCCGCCAACCACGCGCGTTGAGGGTGAGGGTGATGACGGTGATCGTCTGGCCGCACCAGGCGCGGTGCTGGGAGCCCGCGATCGGGAACTCGGCGGACGCAACCAGGTGCGAGACCGTGCTGCGACCGGTGATCGCCCACCCGCAATAGTACGCGGGCGAGCTGTCGGCGCTGCCCGTGACACGGGGTGCGCGGCTCATCGACTGGCTCCTTGTCACGTCAGCCGTCGGCGATCAGGCGCTGGCCCGCGCGATCCGGCGCTGCGAAGGACCGGGTCGCGCGGGCCAGCTTTCGGTGCGCGGCAGGTGGGCCGGGTCGCACGGTGGTGTTATGCACGACCCGCACGGGTAAATCCCACTTTCAGGCACGCCGCGCACCGGATGGGTCACCTCGCGGTCACGAGCACCGCAGGCGGGGGGTGACCGCCATGGGGTACGCCGCGGGGTGACCGGTCAGCAGGGCCCGGGGCCTGGGAACCGGTCGGAATGGAAACCCAGTGAGCGGGGCCGGGTCGGGGCCGATCCCGCCCACCGGGCGGCTGCGCGTTGGCTCGGTCCGGGCGCGGTGGCGAGCTTGGACGAACATCCATCTTGTATCCTTCTTGGACCAACCAACGTGCTGCCAAGATATAAAGTGGAAATACAACATGTAAATACACTGTCTGAGTGAACGCTGTCGTGTACTCTCCGTGACCCACCGAAAGGACCTGCAGATGACCGCCCCAGCCACCGCGATCGGCATCCAGCGCCGCCAGCTCGGCAACGAGCTGCGCAAGCTCCGCGAGGTGGCCGGGCTCACCCAGGAGCAGGCCGCCGAGAGCCTGGGCAAGGCGGCCAACAAGATCAGCCGGGTGGAGAACGGCAAGGTCGGCATCTCCAAGACCGACCTCGACGAGCTGCTGCGGCTGTACAAGGCGTCGGCCAAGGACGCGCTGTGGTGCCGGGAGCTGGCCCAGGGCGCGCGGCGCCGCCGCACCCGGGCCACCGCCGAGACCACCCTGTACCTGGGGCCGAAGTGGTTCCGCGCGTTCCGCGACTTCGAGCAATCCGCCTCGCAGATCATGCAGATCGGCTCGGAGGTCGTGCCCGGCAACCTGCAGACCGAGAGCTACACCCGGGCGATGGTCAGCGACCGGGGCAGCTACCCGGACCACAAGACGGTCGAGGACATCGTGCGGGTGCGCCGGGACCGCCAGGCGTTGCTGACCCGGGAGAGCCCGGCGCGGTTCTCCTTCGTGCTCAGCGAGTCGGCACTGCGCCGGATGATCGGCGGCCCGAAGGTGATGGCCGAGCAGCTGCGCCACCTGGCCGAGCTGGCGCTACTGCCCACTGTGGACATCCAGGTCATCCCGTTCGACACGCTGTCCTACGAGCCACTCGGCTACGACTTCACCGTGCTGCGGTTCGATCACGACACGACCACCGACATCGTCTACATCGACATGTACGACAACGCGGTCTATCTGGACAAACCGCCCGAGGCAGTGCGCCAGTACGTCGAGCTGCAGCGCCGGCTGCAAGCCATCGCCCTGGGACCGGTGGAGTCGCGTAACTTCATGGTGGAACTGGCCGGCCAGTTCGCTGCGAAACCAGACTAAGAAGGGCTAGTCCCATGTCAACCGCATCATTCCAGGAGAGGGCCTGGTACACGTCCAGCTACAGCAACGGCGGGCAGAACACCTGCGTCGAGGTCAACCACTCGCTTGGGGGTGACGTAGGGGTGCGTGACTCCAAGCTCGGCACCACCAGCCCGGTGCTGGCGATCCCGGCACCCCAGTGGGCCCGCACCATCGCCGCCATACAGAACAACACCCTCGACGCCTAGCTTTACCGCGTTCTGGATGCAGACAACCATGGCCCCGCTAGCGGGGCCATGGTTGTCTGC
>JBOHFU010000375.1:0-4221 GCA_050699675.1 Pseudonocardiaceae bacterium | reverse complement strand
GGTCGTAGGCCACCCACCTGCCGTAGCTGCCGCATACCACGTCATGAGCGACGCCTGTTAGGGCCGGGGCGGGTGTCGCTCAGCGGGCATACTTGCTCTCCCAGTTCGCGCACGGCCGCATGGGTGGGCCAGGTATCCCGCATCTGGTTGTGGGCACGTTGCAGTGCGCGGGCCAGCCGCGTCGACCTGGTGGTGCGGCATACGGCCACCGCCTGGTGGGCTTGGGCGACGGCGCACTCGGCCTTCCCTGCGGTGGTGAACGCCTCGGCGGCGGCCACGGTGAAGATCGCGGCCCACTCGGAGTCACGCTCGGCGTCGGGCAGTTCGCTCAGTCCGTTGGTCAGCTCCGTGGCTGCCCGGTCAGCGAAGCAGGCGTCTCCCAGCGTGTGCCAGGTGAGGCCCCGCTGCAGGGTGAAGAATCCGGAGCTGTACCAGTACATGTTGGGCGGCGCGTCTGCCTGCCGGTCGACGGCGCGCTCCACGAGTTCGTCTGCACGTTCGAGGGCCCGGTCGACCTCGGCAGGCTCGCCGGCCATCGCCCATCCGCGAGCCTCCTGGTGTGTGTTGTAGGCGTGCTGCGCTATGAATACCCGCCGGTCACGGCGGGCGGCGCGGGACAACGTGATGACCCCTTGCGGGTCGTCCAGCATCCATGCCAGGTGACCTTTGAAGGACAGCGCCAGCGACGTCAGGTCCGGGTCATCGATCTCCACCCCGAGCGCGAGGGCCGCGTCAAGCTCAGTTCTGGCCTGTTCGGTGTGCCCGGTCTCGGCGAGCAGCCACCCGAGGTACTGATGCAGCTCCCCAGCCAAGGAGCCGACCCGCTTGCGGATCGGGTGGCGGGCATCGGCCAGCAAGCTGCAGGCCAGCGCGCGGTTGGCGCGGATACCGGGCAACACGGCGGCGGACCCGATCTGGTCTTCAAGGCGGCGGGTGGCGGCGAGCACATCGGCGAGTGCAGAGACGGTGGCGGCGTCGACCCGTCGAGGGTGACGGGCGGCGAGCGCCACGCGTTCCCGGTCCTCCGGGTCAGCGGGCACCGACACGGCTCGTGGGAGAGCATCGGCAACCTCCCATGCAGCCAGCAACGCTCCTCCCGCATCGAGAGCATTGTCCAATGCCTTGGCCACACGTTGGGTAGGCCAGCGGCGACCGCGCTCGATGTGATGGACGTATCCGCGGGCGACGTGCGCCGCGGTGGCTACATCGGCCAGTGACAGACCCGCCTGATCGCGCAGCGCAGCACACTGCTCGACGAAGCTCGCTCGTCCGTCTCCGTCCATGCCTGCTGTCTCCCTCTTGGTGTCTCCTCACGGCGAGGTGACACCGAGAGGGTTTCACCCATTCAACTCAGGCGCGATGGTAGCCACATGATTACCGAAGTCGCTGCTCTGGTGGCCGCTGAGCTCAGTCCTGCTGCCGACGCTGATCGCGTGTCCCGATGGGCGGACCTGCGGGTGCCTGACCCCCAATTTTCCAACCCCAAGACCCCGGCTGGCCGCCGGTCGAGCTGCCCCGTACCGGCTCCTGGCGGCCAGCCGGATCCCACTTCGCAGGTCGGGGAATTGAGTGTGAGGCTGCTGCGGTGGGGGCGCTGCCAACACCGAGTCGATCCAGCGGTACTGCCCTGGCTTCCGGTGTGTCGACGCGCTCCCGATGCCAGCGCGAAACGGCGCCGCCTGGTACTGCCCGGCGGCGCCGTCGTCGTTGAGCTACCCGACCGCGCGCCTCTCTGCCTCGTGGTCAAGGAAGTCGCGCACGGCGCTGACCGCCCGGTATGGGGCGAGACGTTGGGCGAGCAGCGTCACCCGGTCGTCTCCGCGAGCCGAGCTCGTCGAGTCGGACAGTTCCAGGGTGCGCCCCGCGAGCGCCGCGGCGTGCTCGATGTCTCCGGCTTGGACGTGTGCTTCGGCGAGCCACGACGTGTAGAGGGCGGACTCTCGGGTCTGGCGCTCGTCGTAGCGTTCCAGCACTTCAGTGAGTAGCGGGATCGCACGCCCGGGCTGGCCGAGTTCGACATAGCAGCGCCCGGCCATCACTGTGATCTCGTCCTCGGTCAGCCAGTACACCCACTCTGGATCATCGGCCGGGCATCGTCGCTCGTAGTCGGTCTCCACAGCTGACAGCGCCCGTTCTGTGTGCCGGAGTTCACCGGCCCGTGCGTGTGCCCAGGCGACCCGCTCGTGCAGCAATGCGCAAACGGTGGCGCTGGCGTGCCCCCGGGCACCGGTGGTGGCGCTGCGGGCCAGCAGGACGCCTTCGCGCGGGTCTTCGAGGTTCGCCACCTGATAGCTCAGGGTAGACACGAGGTTGGCCGCGGTGGGCCGGTCCCCGGCGGCGTGCGCTGCGTGTACCCCCAGCGCGAGATGTCGAGCCGCCCGTTGCGGTGCTCCGGCGTCGACGGTCACCCATCCGGCCAGCTGGCACAGCTCGGCGACCGCGGACAGCAGGCCCCGGCCGACCTGGTCGGTGTAGGCGGCCTCGTGTAGTAACCGGGAGGTGGTGCATAGCTCCCGCTCGACTAGTGGTTGAAGCTCTCGTCCTGCGATGAAGTCGTCCACGCGGCGCAGCTGGGCCACTCGGCGAGTCACTGCGTCGACCATGCCCATACCGATCCGGCGCCCGGCGGTGATCTCCACGGTCTGTGACGGCTCGGTCACCAGCCATTCGTGCACCAGCCGTCGCGCGGCGGCCGGTGTGAGTGCACGGTCGCTACCGATGGCGAGCTGCTCAGCCAACGCTTCGCCGTCCGCTGCAGTCCACTCGGCGAGGGGTAGCGAGAGGGTCTCGTGGTCCGATCCGGTCTGCGCCACGGCTGGTGGGGAATTCGTGCAATCTCCTGCGGTCCAGACGCCCAGTAGCGCGCCGCGGGCGTCGAGCGCGTCGTCCAGCGCCGTGGCTACAGAACGAGACGGCCACCGCTGGCCGTGCTCGATATGCCCCACGTAGCCGCGGTTGACGTGCGCCCGCCCGGCGAGCTCACCGAGGGACAGCCCAGCACAGTCGCGCAAGCGGCGCAGCTGTGCTGCGAACTGTTCCCGCTTGTGGCTGTCCATGTCGCCTCACGTCGCCTGCTTTGTGTCGTCCCAGCTGAGGCGACAGTGAGAGGGTCCCACTCGTTCCATTCTGGTGCGACGGTGGGCAGATGATCAGCGATCAGGTCAGCAACCGGCACCGGCGCGTTTTGCGCGCCACGTGCCTTCCGTGCGGCGACGCGCGGGGCTTCACCAATCTTGCGATCACCAGGGTGGACGGTGGCGTCCAGCTCGATCCACATGCGGTTGGCGCCTGCGTGGTCCGGCTGAGCGACGCTGAGGCCCGTACCCTGGGCCAGGTCCTGCGGGATTGGCTCGGCTAGCGCTGGACGGGAGCCCGATGACCAAGCGCGAGCGGTGTTGGTTCTGGGTGAGCCCCGCGCTCCCGGCGTTACGTCGATGTGGTCGTCATCCCGCTGGTGAGCATCGGGCGGAACCCCGTTAAAGACGTCGTGGTGACTGTCAGCGGTGATCACATCCTCGACGTCAGTTGCCGGGTCGCGACTTCAACTCCGTCGGCGAGATGGGTGATCTCGCACCGGGGGACCGGTTTGTGGGGCACTGTTGCATCGGCGGATCATTGCGATCGGGCAGGCAGAGCTGATGCGTCCTCGCCCTGCCCGAGTGTCCGCGCCGAGGTCTGGCTTCGCTGGGTTCCGGTTCCCGCCGGATGTGATCATGGTGGCGGTGCGATGGTACCTGCGCTATGGGTTGTCCTATCGCGACGTGGAGGGGCTGCTGGCGGAGCGGGGCATCGAGGTGGACCACGTGACCATCTACCGGTGGGTGCAGCGGTTCACCCCGCTGCTGATCGACGCGGCACGACCGCGCCGGCACGCCACCGGGGACCGGTGGTTCGTTGATGAAACCTACGTCAAGGTCGCCGGACAGTGGGTCTATCTGTACCGGGCGATCGATCAGGCTGGGCAGGTCATCGATGTCCTGGTCTCCCAGAAGCGGGATCTGGCAGCCACGCGCCGGTTTTTCACCCGCGCACTTGAGTCCGGCTCACGACCAGCCGAGGTGACCACGGACCGCGCGCCTGCCTACCCACGGGTGATCGATGAGCTGATGCCCGCAGCGTGCCATGTCACTGAGCAGTATGCGAATAACCCGATCGAAGCCGATCACGGGCGCTTGAAATCGCGGCTACGTCCGATGCGCGACCTGAAACGGTTTCGCTCGG
>JBOHFU010000374.1:0-4241 GCA_050699675.1 Pseudonocardiaceae bacterium | reverse complement strand
GCACGCCGCCCGCTACACCTGGCAGGCCTGCGCGGAAGCAACGGTCCGGGCATACCGACAAGCCTGCGACTGATAGTGAGCACCAGCGAACGACACACCAGGCACGAGTGACGAACACACCAGGCACTAGTGACGAACACACCAGGCACTAGTGACGAACACACCAGGCACTAGTGACGAACACACCAGGCACTAGTGACGAACACACCAGGCACTAGTGACGAACACACCAGGCACTGGTGACGGACACACCGGGCAAAAGTGACCGACACGCCGGGTTGGCGAGCGCCTCTCTAGGATTCACCCACGAGGAGTAGCGTGATCGACGTTACGATACGTGGAGTCGCACACTCGCTACTAATGGCGCCGGAAAGGGCAATCATGCCCCCTTCGAGTGCTGGGGGATGTCGCTTGTAGCTACGGAATGCTGATGCGTGCCTGCCCGCGCGACGACGCGTTCCGGTCAGAAGGGGGACAGGGATGCTCACTCAACGAGCGCGAGCCGGGGTCGCCCTAGCGGCCCTGAGCGCGGCAGCCGCGGCGGTCACGGTCAGTGCGGCGGCGCCAGGGGCGGCGCAAACCGCGCCCCGGGGTCAGGCAAGCCCGGTAGCTGTGATTACCGGTGCTGAGTCCATCAATGAGACCGAGGCGCGTTACAAGATCAAGGGAACCGACCTTGGCATCATGTGGACCGATGAGCGAGGCCAGATCCTGGCCGCTTTCGGCGACACCTTCGGGGCCGGGTGGGGCGGTACCAGCAGCGGATTCGGTGACCCTGTCACGATCGATTGGCGCTCGAACACGCTGGCCCGCAGCTCGGACCGCAACCCGGCCGATGGCATGTCCTTCAACAACTTCGTCACCGACCGTCCCGGCCACGCCAAGGAACTGCTGCCGTCGCTCAAAGAGAACGGCGTCGAGATGACCAAGATCCCGACCGGCGGCATCAACGTCGGCGGGCGCGACTACATGGCCTACATGTCGGTGCGCAAGTTCACCACACCCGGGCGATGGATCACGAACTACAGCGCAGTCGCGTACTCCGACAACGGCGGGCAGACCTGGAAGGACGTCCCCAGCACGCACCGGAAGAACACTCCGGCCTTGGACGAGAAATTCCAGATGATCGCCTACGCCCGCGGGGACGGCTTCGTCTACGCCTTCGGCACGCCCAACGGCCGTTTCGGCGCCGCTTATGTCGCCCGGGTGCCCGAGCGGCGACTGCTCGACAACTCTGCCTACGAGTACTGGACCGGGACAGGCTGGCAGCCCGACGCCAGCGCGAACGCGGCCCCGATCTTGGCGGGACCCGTCGGTGAGCTGTCAGTCCGCTATGACGAGACCCTCAAAAGCTGGCAGATGATGACCATGGACGAGCCACGCGAAGCGATCGTGGTCCGGCTGGCTCCGCACCCCACTGGACCGTGGGGCGAGCCGATCACGGTCGCAACGTCCAAGGAGTACCCGCACCTCTACGGCGGTTTCCTGAACCCGGACTCCAAGGGGCGCGACATCTACTTCACGATGACCCAGTACGACCGCTACAACGTCTCGATGATGCACGCCAGACTGCCGGCCGACGCGGTGCACAGCGCCCACCCTCGCTGAGCCGCCTCAGCTGGGATGCCTCAGCTGGGATGCCTCAGCAAAAAGCAGGCCCTCGGCGACCGCGGCGCGCAGGGCCTGGCGCCAATGCCGCAGTTGGGGCAGCCCGGCCGCCGCCCACCCGGCGGTGTCCAGCACCGAGTTCGCCGGGCGGGGCGCGGACCGCTGCAACTCCGCGGTGCTACACGGCCGCACCCGGTCCGGGTCGGCACCGATCTCGGTGAACACCGCCCTGGCCAGCCCGAACCAGGTCGTCGAACCAGCGTTGACGCAGTGCAGAATGCCGGGCGGCACCCGGTCGGCGGCCAGCGCGAGCGCGATCAACCCGCTGGCAAGGTCCGCCGTCCAGGTCGGGTGGCCGCGCTGATCGTCGACCACCCGGACGGGGTCGGACCCCTGCGCCAGCCGCGCCATGGTACGGACGAAATTGCCGCCGTGCGCACTGTAGAGCCAGGCGGTGCGCACCACATGCGCAGCAGACCCGGATGACAGCACCGCTCGCTCCCCCGCCAGTTTGGTCCGGCCGTACACGCTGCGCGGCACCGTCGGGTCGTCCACCCGGTGCGGCCCCGCCCCGTCGCCGGCGAAGACGTAGTCGGTGGAGACCTGCACCAGATGTGCCCGGTGCGCGGCGCAGGCTCGGGCCAGGTGCGCCGGCCCGTCAGCGTTGACGGCTTGAGCACGCTGCGCACCGTGGCCCTGCGCAGCGTCCACCGCGGTATAGGCCGCCGCGTTGATCACGACCAGGCGGGTACCGGCCGAGGCGGCGGCGACCGCGTCGGTCACCACCGCGGGATCGGTGAGATCGAGTTGGGCCGAGCCCGGCGCATGAACCCGGGTGATCCCAGCTCGGGCGGCCGCGGCCACCAGATCCCGGCCGAGCTGGCCGTTACCACCGGTGACCAGCAGCCGCATCGGCGCACCCTCCCAACCTGGCCAGCAGTCAGACAGCGGGGATCCGAGTGTGCCATGGCAACCCGACTAGGCGTCACACGTCTGCACTAAGGAAGCGGATAGCCTGCCCTTGCCACTGCACCAGCCGCCGGACGCAGGAGGGATGCGTGGACGACAGGCCACCCCAGCCGGGGGGTTACGCCGGGCGGCCCGACCGGCGGCGTCGCGCGACACCACCTCCGCGGCGGCACTCGACCTATGGGTTCCTCGGCGCCAAGCTGGTATTCGCGATGGTCTCTGCGCTGGTGCTCGGGCTCACCGGGTACGGGTGGGCGACCTTCCAGAGCCTCCAGCAAGGCTTGAGCACCACGGATGTGATCGGCTTCAGCGCTAAGGACCCTGCCACCGACATCCTGCTGGTGGGCATGGACAGCCGGACCGACTCGCAGGACAATCCGCTGCCCGCCGACGTGTTGTCCCGGCTGCGCGCCGGCGACAACGAAGGTGAGCTCACCGACTCCATGATCCTGGTGCGGATCCCGAATGATGGCACGCACGCGGTAGCGATCTCGCTGCCCCGGGATCTGTACGTGCAGCTGCCCGACGGGTACGGCAAGCACAAGCTCAACTCCGCGTTCATCCGCGCGAAGAGCGCCACCGCGGAACGGCTCGTCGCGCAAGGCGCCGACCCGGCTGCGGTGCGCACCAAGTCCATCGCCGCGGGGCGAAAGCTTTTACTCCAGGCCGTCAAGGACCTCACCGGGGTCGGCATCGACCACTACGCGGAGATCAACCTGCTGGGCTTCTCGCTGCTTACCGAGGCAGTCGGTGGGGTTGAGGTGTGCCTGCGGGAACCGGTTCGCGACAAGTTCTCCGGCGCGAACTTCCCGGCCGGTCCGCAAGTGATTTCAGGGCCGGACGCGCTGGCATTCGTCCGGCAACGGCATGGGCTGCCCCGCGGCGACCTCGACCGTATCGTGCGCCAGCAGGTGTACCTCGCCGCGCTGGCCGACAAGGTGCTGACGGCGGGCACACTGTCCAGCCCCCGTCGGATCCGCCAGCTGATCGACGCGACCCAGCAGTCGCTGGTGCTCGACCAGGACCTCGACGTACTCGACTTCGCCGCTCGGATGCAGGGTCTCGCTGCGGGCAACGTTGTATTCGAGACCGTTCCGGTGTTGGGCAACGGTGACAGCGAGTCCGACGGCGACGTGCTCAAGGTCGACCCGCAGGCCGTGCAGGCCTTCGTCGCCCGGGCCATCGACGCCCAGCCCGCGCCGGACTTCACACCCGGCTCCCCGGCCAGGGCGACGGTCACCGTCGACGTGCTCAACGCCTCGGACCAGACCGGGCTCGCCAAATCGGTCTCCGAGCAGCTGGCCGGGCAAGGGTTCGCACCGGGCGCGGTCGGCAACACTCCTGCCAGAGCTACCAGCGTGGTCCGCTACCCGACCGGCGAGCAGGACGCCGGCCAGGCGGTAGCCGACACGCTGGGCGGCCTGCCGGTCGAAGAGGGCTCCAACCTGACAGCCGGGACGGTGCAGGTCTACCTCGGCCGGGACTACCCCGGACCGGTCAAACCGCGGATTGCCGGCGCGTCTTTCCTGCGGGTGGAAGGGTCGACAGCCATCAACACCGGGCGTCCGATCGTGGATACCGCGCGCGCCGCCCCGGCCCCGGCACCGAGACAGCCGATGATGCGGGGCGACCTGCCGTGCGTCTTTTGACCCGGCCTTGCTGAG
>JBOHFU010000373.1:0-4243 GCA_050699675.1 Pseudonocardiaceae bacterium | reverse complement strand
GTGGTAGTCGGCCGCCGCGTCCTGGTGTCCGGCGTCGGGGTGTGCGGCGTGCGCGGAGGGCTCGACCCTCGGTGGTGGGGGACTGGCCGCGATCTGGCTGAGCAGGCAAAGAGTGCAGGGCATGCCGTGTCCGGCAGTGACGATCTCCATCTCGGACGAGAGCAGCCACGTCCCACACAATGCCGCGACCGCGTCGTGCTGATCGTCGAGGGGCAGCGACACCAGGTGCACGATCCGGGTCGCCTCGCCAGTGACGCCGGGACGGTAACGGACCAGGACCATCGGCCGCGCAGCTGCGACCGTCTGGTGGTCCCCGCCGTATTCGACGCGATCATTGCCGGACACACTGGCCGACCAGTCGCGCCCACGCCCCGCGGCGGCTCGGTCGGCGGTGACGCGGGCCGTCCGCCGCGTCGGCGTTGTGTCGCGCCACACAGACTGAACACCGTGTACCCGCCGGAGCGGCTAGTGCCGCCGCCCACACGTCGCACCCGCACAGCGCGACGTAGCGGCCCGCATTCCCAGGCGCCATCGCCTCCTCGGCCACCAGATGCTCAAGACCGTCCAGCGCACTGGTCACCCGCACCGCGGCAGTCCGCCACGACCGACGCTCACCCCCAGAACCGGTCATACCGGCCATGCCCGACCTGCTGACACCACAATGGACCTGCCTACAGAGAACAGGGTCTGCTCGCTAGGCGGAACACGGCGAGGCCAGGGGCGTTCGGGGAGCTTCCTGGCCCCGCCGTGGTCAAGGGCCGACTGTCCTGCCTGGTGAACCCGCCCGAAATCAGCGGAGATGGGGCAGTCGGGATCTGGAAGGGCGGGCCGCTCGGGTTGGCGTCGACTCTGGGAAACAAATCGGTATCGTCCGGATCCGCAACGTTCAATAGCGGCGGGCGTCCTTCCGTGTGTCGTCGCGGTCGCATACATCTGGCGTGGTTGCGGCATTCCGCCCCTCATGGTTTGTCGGTGCTGGCCATCAGACTGCTCGTGGCTAGCGGACGTTCGCTATGCCAACATCCGGGTAGTGACGATGCAGCGGCTGCATACTCAGCCGATCACGCCGCGTGCACTACCGATAGGCTGAAGGCAGACCGCACTTGTCCCCAACTGCCGCACCGGGATTACTGATGATGGCCGGCTCTCCCCAACGCTCCCCTCAGCGGCGGTGTGACCGCTGCAGCGCGCGGCTGGCTCACGACAACACTGTCAGTCGCTGCGCAGCGTGCACAGCCGCTGAACACAACCGTTACTCGTTGCCACCTCAGGTGCCTGCGGAGTTCTGGCGGGCAACCGACGCGATGAAAGCGGCGTTGGCTAGTCGTCATATGGGCCGCGTAATCCGGGCCTACCGCACTGATCCTCACCACGGCCGCCATCCCCTGCCGCAAGAGAAGCTTGCGGTCTGGCTCGGCCTCAGTCAATCGAAACTCAGTCGTATCGAGACCGGGCCGCGCATCGAACACCTTGACGTGCTCATCCATATAGCCAGGGTGTTGCGTATCCCGGCGCAGTATCTATGGTTCACGCTTCCCCATGACCACGAGGTGGCGTTGGATACGGCGTTGGGACGCGTCGGCGACGACGCTGAGCTGACATATTCTCGACCTGAGCAGACACGTGTCGGGGGTGAAGTCCTCGGCGTAAGATCGGCTGCTCGTACCAAAGTTCTTCTTAAAGCGATACAGGAGCGTACCGGTGCGCGCCTGCGATATGTTCCACCAACGGAAGCCGTCGACTGCATGACCGATTTTCTGAATTCGTCGTCACGGGTCTATGTAATAAAGGGTCCACCAGGGTGCGGCAAGACTCGTCTAATGCAATACGTCGCCAGCGCACTGGCGGCTAATGCTGATTTTCAGCTGCATTCGGTGGATTCCGAAGGAACTCAGGAATCCAATCTAGCTGCAGCGATTCTGCAATATGCTTCAATTTCGACTAAGGATGATCATTCGCTCGTTTTAGAACAACTTAGCGCCAGTCTGCGTAAGCAGTTCCTCGTGGTTGTTGATGGCATCAAGACCCAGGAACAGGTCAACGATATTGGACGGCAGCTTGACGGCATGCTTCGCCATGCCACTACCGACACGTTGAAATTCTTGCTGGTTATTCGCACGCCTCCCGATGCGGAGATTTCAACCTTCCCAGTCTTGGCCGCTTCTGTTTATGAGCCCCGCGCGCAGGCTCGTGGCGCGTCTTACTGGATGTTGCCCTGGGGAATCTCCGAAGCGCGAGATGCGTGGAATAATTCGCGGGGAACCGGCGATCCAGCCTTTTCCGATCTCCCATCGTCGATACAGCAACTCGCGCGGGTTCCCCTCTACATGCAGCTACTCAAAGCGGCGGGTCATGACGTGTCGCCTGGTGAGGTCAATCCGTACCGGCTGGTTGATTACTGTGTTCTTTCGATTCTCGGTGCGTTGAGTCAAGCGGGTCCGGGAGCGGAACATGCCGCAGAGGTCCTGGCAGATCTTGCACAACGTGAAGTTCCGGATCTTGTTCCTGCCCAGCTCGTTGCTCGGCAGGCCCATCAATCGCGGGCCGAAAGTTGGGATGCGACGTATCGATCCGCGGTTCAACTATTGGTTTGCACCTCTTCGAATGGTGGTTTGTCGTTCGACCATGATGTCATTCGTGAGTACTTCTTGGCCAATCGCATCGCCAACCTCATGATGGAACGTGGATTGTCTGTTGCTACCGTTGGTGCCTTCAACGAGCTTGCCAGCCGAGCCACTACCTCTGCGATGGCTCGAGGTGTCTTCGATTTCGTAGTGTGCTGCCTTGATCGCCTCGCTCCCGATCTCGTCGCCACCGTTGCGCTTTCTCCAACCATCAGCGTAAATACTGCATTACCACTTATGATCAGGCTTGCTTCGGGGCATGTGGTCTTTGCTACCGATGAGGTTGTGCGCGCGTGTGCCAACAGGTGCTCTCAAGACTCTGCTCTGGAGTTGGCAAGATCGATTCTCGTCGCGGTGAGGGTTGTCAAGGCGCTTGGTAACGATTACGCACCTTGGATTGTCAGGTTGTTGCGAAGGTTCGGCTCCAGGATATGGGGGGATGTGGCGCTCGCCATCGAGCGAGACCTTGATGCCCGATCGGCCGGCCAGCTTCTGAAATCGGCCGATCTCGATAACGCCGAGGCTGCGGCTTTTTTCGCGCGTTACTTCTTCCTCTTTTTCGGCGACGATCAGAGCTTGACTGGATCACTTGAATTCTTGCTCGCCCATCCAGACTGGCGGGTTCGAGCAGCGTTGGCCGAGGGACTTCGCGACGAAAAGTTGCCACACAACGCCGTCGCGCCGGTGATCATGGATCGGCTTGCGCAGGATGATGATTACAAGGTTCGAGCGGCAGCCGCGAAAGCTATCGGAGGAACGCTGCCCATGGACGCCAAGCGCCACGTCAGCACGCTCATGCTCGATGACAACTGGCACGTTCGCGAGTCTGTTCTTCATGGCATCCTGTCGGGGCGTCGCGGTTCCGCCTCGGTAGGTCGTCTCGTGAGTGCCGCCATCGACTTGCTGACCTCTGACGACAGTTGGAGCAGCTGTCCTACGCACATCGCGGCGCTGATGGAGCGACTCCTGTTGCTTCACGGCCCATCTGGGGTCAGGAGCGAGTCACAACCGAGGCAGCGTGCTCTATTCGCGTTGCTTCGTGAATTGCGGACCGGGTGGATCGAACTACCGAGCGACACCCAAGAAGCACTCCTTGCGAACGGAAGTGGTTCCCAGAGCTGGCTCGTGCAGCGCGAGGCTGAAGTGATCAATGGGCATAAAAATTGCAGCGCACGGAAGGTCCTACCCTTCGGCGGTCCGCCGTCAAGGGAAGCGTTCCGGCGATTGCGTGACCGGCGGTCGGTGCAGATCGCACTCGACTTACATGACCTCGACCTCGCCGTAGAAGTGGCACAAGCGGCCGCGGCCGCGGGCATGGATCTCATCGAAGTGGGCGATCCCCTCATAAAGAAGGTCGGCATTGACGCCGTTGAACACATCAAGAATCGTGTGCCGCAGATGACCGTCGTTGCGGAAATGATGTCCGCGGACTGGGGTAGAGACCAAGTCATCCTCGCCGCTGAGGCTGGCGCTGACGTAGTTTTTTTGATCGGTCCCGCAACTACTGCAAGCGTGTCAGCAGCAGTGGACGCGGGTCGGCGACTTGGCGTGCCAATCGTTTTGGATGTGCCAATCGCACATCTTTCCCAACAATGGATCCGCGAGATGGAGCACGTCGG
>JBOHFU010000372.1:0-4244 GCA_050699675.1 Pseudonocardiaceae bacterium | reverse complement strand
CCACTCGCCCTGGTCTTGCCGAGCAATGGCCAGAACGCGGCACTGATCAGCTGCGGCCGGCCGCGCCGGTAGGTCCCGTAGGCCAGCGCGAGCCCCATCACGGCATACATCGCCCAGGGGTGCAGGGTCCAGTGGAACAGCGTGGTGGCCATCGCCGTGCCGATGCCCGGCTGGGCCCCCGGCGGTGGCGTGACGAAATGCGTGAGGGGCTCAGTAACCCCATAGAACATCAGCCCGATGCCCATACCCGCGCTGAACATCATCGCGACCCAGGACACCGTGCGGAACTCGGGCGGCTCGCCGTCGCGACCCAGCGGGATTTTGCCGTAGCGGCCCAGGGCCGCCCACAGCGTGAAGACCACGAAGCCGGTGGCGGCAAGCACGAACAGCCAGCCGAGGTTGTCCACCAGCCACTCCAGCACCGCGGTGGCGATCCCGGCGAGTGAATCAGTCCAGCCGACACCCCACATCACAATGCCGCACGAGATCACCGCGGCGATCCCGAACACCACCCAGTCGGTCACCCGCCGACCGGACTCAGGGGGGTCGACGGCTGCCACGGCACCCGCTGCGGACGGGCCACCCGGCAGCTCCGTGTGGTGGTACGGCTGACCGCTGTGCTCTGCGGACGTCGGTTCTAAGGGCATAATCCGAACAGAATACCCGGCGCGCCACCCGATTGGGTGGCATAGCACCTAACCTGACCGTGGAGTCGGGTTGCAGGACCGTCAGTTGCGGACGTAAAAGATGCCCCACGCCAGGTTGCCGGCGTTGCCGCCCCGCACCCAGTGCTGCAGGCCGGTCTTCATCCGGGTGCAGTACTCGCCACTGACCTGCCCATCGAGCTCGGCCTCGCGCCGCACGAGTTCGTCATGCACGCGCTGGTAGTGCCGGGGTAGCTGTTCGGAGTGGTCCTGGAACTCCACGGAGCGTACGCCTAGCCGGAGCAGCTCGCGCTGGTAGAACGCCGGGGTGGCCAGCGTGTCGAGCTGGAGTCGCTGCAGGATCGGCTGGAGATCCTCCTTGCTGGCGCCCTCGGTGGCCATCGGATCAGTGAAGATCATCTGACCGCCGGGCCGCAGCACCCGCACCGCCTCCTCCAGCACCCGTGCCCGGTCCCCGCTGTGCAGCAGGGAATCCTGCGACCAGACCACGTTGAAGGTGTTGTCCTGGAACGCGAGATCCTCGAACGAGCCCTCGACTACCTCGATCAACTCCTCGAGTCCCTGCTCGGCATTCATCCGCCGGTTGCGCTCGTTCTCGACCTCGGACAGGTTCAGGCAGGTGACCCGGCACCCGTAGGTACCGGCCAGGTAGCGGGCGGCCCCCCCGTATCCGGCGCCGAGGTCCAGCACAGTGGACTCCCCGGTGAGATCGCCCAGGCTGGCCATCGTCTCGACGGTGCGGCGGCTGGCTACGCCGATCTCCTCGGACTCGTCGGCGTACATGCCGACGTGGATGTCCTCGCCGCCCCAGACGATGGTGTAGAAGGTGTCGGCGTCCTCGGAGTTGTAGTAGTCCCGGGCCGTGTTGACGGCGTTGGAGTACAGGTCGACCCCCTGCTCTTCGGTTCGGTAGATCTTCTCCGCGATGTGGACGAAGAAGTCCGGGTCGCCGTCTGAGTAGGTCGACTGGAAGTCACCGTAGGTCTCGATCTGCTGGAAGCCGACCTCGCGCAGCAGCCGTCGTACGTAGTTCTTGCGCAGCGGGAACATGTTGAGGTGGTAGACCGACTCGTCCGGGAACGTGTAGCGGAAACGGGCCAGCCCGTCGTCGACGTACTCGGGTTCGACCTTGATCTCCTCGCCGCAGTAGTAGTACGCGTGCTTGGACGAGTAACCGCCGTCCAGGATGCTGTCATAGTTGCGCTGGTCGATGATCAGCACGCCGTCGTGTTTGAGCATCGCGTAGAACTCGGCGAGCGTCTTGCGCCGGTCGCGCTCGGAAAATAGGTGGGTGAACGAGTTCCCCAGGCACACGATCGCGTCGTAGGTGCCATGCACGTCGCGGTTGAGCCAGCGCCAGTCGGCCTCCACGACCCGCAGGACGTAGCCACCGAAGGCTCTGCCGTTCTCGAACGCCTTGGCCAGCATGTGCGGGCTGCCATCGGCGCTGACCACGTCGAAGCCCGCTTCGAGTAGCTGCACTGAGTGGTAGCCGGTGCCGGTGGCGACGTCGAGCACTTCGCGGACGCCTCTGGCCTTGAGCTGGTCGATGAAGAACGTGCCCTCGCTCTGCGCGCGGCGCTTCCAGTCGATGAGCTCGTCCCACTTCTCGACGAAGCTGGTGACGTATTCCTCGACGTAGTGGTCGGACTCGCGCACCTCGGTCGGGCTGTCGCCGAAGTCCTGCTGGCCGTCGACCTCCGGGACGGCCACCTGTGGCCCGTCGTCGCTCGGCGGAATCCGGATGCTGGTCAGGGCAACCTTTGTCATCATGCCACCTCGCAGGCTCGTCGTCCGCCAACCCATACCGATCCGCACATGCACGCAGCTCGGACGCTTAGCCTGCCGGTGGGGAGCGCGTTCATTCGAGTGAGATCGGCTAATCGCATTGCGTAACCGGCATGGTTAAAACTAAGTGAACCGGGCAGGACCGGCAACCGGAGCGCGCCGGACCGGTAGGCATCCCGGGTGATCCGGCGGCCGCTCCTAATAGCGCTGAGCAGCGAGAACGTCGTCAAACGTTGGACGATACGCACGATCGGTTACATTTTTGCTGCCACACCTCCTGAATCCGCACGGGCGACTACGCGCCGTGTCAGGCAGGGGTGTCGGGCCGCGACGCAGTGAATCAGTCGCTGCCGGTGAGAACCGAGTTTACTCCTGAGTGACATGGGGTAACTGACAGCAACCTGGGGCCGTGGTGTCCGGAGCGGGCGCTGGGCCCGCTAGGGCGGATTCGCGTCCCTCCGGGGCGCCACCGACACCTGAAGAAGGGAGCTGGAGATGGCGCTACTACCTGGCACGCTGAGCATGGCAGGACCGTTGTCACCCGACATCCTGGGTCTGGAGGTGGCCGAGCACGGTCCCGACGCTCGCGTGGTCACCGTGGTAGGCGAGATCGACGCGCTGACCGCGCCGGAACTGGCCGACTTTCTAACCGCGCAGCTGGTCGTTGCCCCAGTCGTGGTGGTGAACCTTGACGGCGTTCGGTTCCTCGGATCTGCCGGGCTGTCCGTGCTGTTTGAGGCCAACGAACTCGCCATCCGAGAAGATCGCGACCTGCGGTTGGTGTGCAACTCCCAGACCGCCAACTGGGCGCTGAACGCCACCGGACTGCGGGCGCACTTCACCTTCGCGGACAACGTCCCCGACGCTCTGCAGAACTCACCCTGACGGGCAGCCGAGGGCTGGGTGATCACCAGGGTGGAAGGGCAACGATGGCCGTATGAACAGTTGGTTTGTCAGTTCTCTCGTGGTCCTGTTGTTCGTCCTGATCGGCGGCTACTTCGCGGCATCGGAAATCGCTCTGGTCTCGCTGCGGGAGGGACAGGTCCGCCGACTCGCCGAGGACGGCAAGCGTGGGCGAGCAGTGGCGCGCCTACTGGAGGACCCAAGCCGGTTCTTGTCCGCAGTGCAGGTAGGCGTGACGTTCGCCGGGTTCTTCGCTGCCAGCTACGGCGGGGCGACCCTGGCGGTCGGGCTGCAGCGGGTGCTGGTCGGGTGGGGGTTATCCGACCGCCTCGCCGGGACAACGGCGCTGGTCGGGATCACATTGATCGTGTCGTATGTCTCGCTCGTGCTCGGTGAGCTCGTGCCGAAGCGATTGGCGCTGCAACGGCCGGAAGCGATCGCCCTGTTCGTGGCCCCCCTGCTGGACTGGATCGCGAAGATCTCTCGTCCGGTCATCTGGTTACTGTCGGTGTCCACCAACGCTGTGGTCCGTTTGCTCGGTATCGACCCGCAGGCCAAGGCCGAAGAGGTCAGTGAAGAGGAGTTGCGGGACTTGGTCGGCACCCACGAGGAGCTGACGCCTGAGGAGCGGCGAGTGCTGACGGACGTGTTCACCGCAACCGATCGGGTGCTCCGCGAGGTCATGGTGCCCCGGACCGAGGTCGATTTCCTGCCCGGATCGGCCGGGGTCGGGGAGGCGGCCGCGTACGTAGCGAACCAGCCGCACTCCCGCTACCCGGTCACCGGGGACTCACCAGACGATATCCTCGGCGTCGTCCACGTCCGGGACCTGCTGACCGCCGCGCACCGCCGCGATCACGGCCGGGACGGGCCGGAGACTGTTGGCGA
>JBOHFU010000371.1:0-4245 GCA_050699675.1 Pseudonocardiaceae bacterium | reverse complement strand
ATGAGTTAGGCAAACCTAACTATGACACACCGAACTCGGACCGTACGCCCAGCTGCGGATTGGCCTGGGCGCAGGTTCGTGGAGTGGAGCCGCTCCGTAGCCGGCCTTCACGGTCAGTGTCCCGCCGTGTGCACGTTCGCCCGTGACCCAACGGTGTCTTGACAACGGAGGTTAGGCAAGCCAAGCATAAGGAGCGTAAGGAACATAAGGGATAAACCACCCCTGGCCTGCCAGGAGGCTGCGTGACCGCTGGGTTCCGCGGGGAGAGCTCGTCGTGCGTCAACCCGACTTCCGTGCCATCCGGAGGACATATGACCACTCCCACGCTCAGCGCCCCACCGCACGTCATCGACAGCCTCACCCGCCGAGGATTCATCGGCGGCGTCTCGATGGCCGCTCTCCTGGCTGCCTGCGGGAGAGATTCCGATCCGGCCCCGCCGACGACCGGCGATGCCGCCGGGGGCTCGGGCTTCCCGGTCACCGTCGCGCATAAGTATGGCTCCACGACCATCCCGGCCGAGCCGCAACGCGTCATCACGGTCGGCTTCACCGACCCGGACTTCGTGCTCGCGCTGGGCGTCAAACCCGTGGCGATCACAGACTGGTACGGCGACTACCCCCTGGGCGTCTGGCCGTGGGCACAGGACGCTCTCGGCGACGCGAAACCTGGCGTCATGCCCCGCCCAGAAGGTGACAAGATCAACTTTGAACTGATCGCCGGCTTCCGACCAGACCTGATCATCGGGCAGTACACCGGAATGACCAAGGAGGAGTACGAGCGGGCCTCACAGCTGGCGCCCACCGTCGCCCAGTCCGGCGAGCACCGGGACTACCAGCAGCCGTGGCGGGCCACCACGCGGACCGTCGGCACGGCATTGGGCCGGTCGGCCCGGGCCGAGGAGTTGATCGCCGGTGTCGAGTCTCGGTTCGCGGCGGCCCGCGGCGAACACCCGGAGTTCGCGGGCGCCCCGCTGGTCGTGGCCGAACGGTTCGAGGCGGGCACCACCTACATCCGGACCGCCGATGAGCCGCAGAACGGGTTGTTCCGCGAGCTGGGCTTCGTGCAACCGGAACCGGTCGCGGAGCTTCTCACCGACGAGGACGGGTACTCGGGGAACCTCAGCGACGAGCGGATGGAGCTGCTCGACACGGCGTCGGTGCTGGTCTGGAAGCTGTTCGTGGGAACCGACGAGTCCGGCCTCCAGCAGGGCCAGGTTCCCGATGAGCTGGCCGAGCACCCGCTGTACCCGAGGCTGAAAGTGGCTCGGGAGGGCCGTGACGTTTTCCTCACCGACCAGGTCCTGCTCGGATCAGTTATCTTCGGATCGCCGCTGAGCCTGCCATACGCGCTCGACCGGATCGTCCCCATGCTCGCGGCTGCCCTCGATGGCGACCCGGCCACCACGCCGCCCTCATGATCGGCACGGTCACCGTCCGCCCCGCCTCCGCGACCAGACAGTGATGAGAACCCTTCCCCGAAGGAGCTCCTGCCATGGCACCACTGGTGGCCTTGACGGTCTGCACAACGATCTCAGTCGCCGCCGCTTCCTCGCCGCGGCGGCCGCCGCGGGCTGCTCACCGCCTGCGGATCCGGCGCCACCTCGAACCCGGCGGCACCGCCGTCCGCGCCGCGAACCCCGACCTGGTCTGAGCACCCGAGCACCCGCACCGAATCCGATCACGGAGGCCCTCAATGACAGTCACGTTGGACCGACCCGCCCCCATCGACGACGCCACCCGCCGGCAGTTCCTCATCGGCGGAGCGTCGCTGGCCGTCCTACTCGCCGCCGCCGTTGACGGCGACCCCACGACCACGGTGGGGCAGCGATGAGGCGCGCTCGGGCCCTCGGAGCACTGACCGGAGTGCTCTGCTCGGTCCTGGTCGCCTGCAGTTCATCGCCGACAACGACCCCGGCCGCTCCTGGCACGCCAGGCGGCGACTCAGCCTTCCCGGTCACCATTGAGCACAAGTTCGGCAGCACGACCATCCCGGCACCGCCCAAGCGGGTGGTGACCATCGGCGACGAGGACATCGCGGTCGCCCTCGGCATCATCCCGGTCGGCATCGTCCGTAGCACCAGTTACGACAGCGGCGTGGCGCCTTGGCTGGAGGACAGGATCGACCTGACCAAGACGACGCTGATCGACGTCCCGGCCGGGGCGGAGGGTGAGGGTGCCGCCGGGGCGAACATCGAGCAGGTGGCTGCCCTCGACCCGGACCTCATCCTGGCCGTCGGCGACTTCGGACTCGAAATCGACTACCCCAAGCTGTCCCAGATTGCGCCCACCGTCGGCTACGCGACCGAGTGGGGCGGGCAGAGCTGGCAGGAACAGGCCATGGTCGATGCGCGAGCGCTCGGCCTGGAAGAGCGCGGCAGGCAGGTCGTGGCCGAGACCGAGGCGGCCATCCGCGCGGTACGGGACGCGAACACCAGCCTCGTCGGCCGGACGGTCACGTACTCTTACGCGTACGAGCCCGGCAAGATCGTGACTCTCAAGTCGGACCGGGACCCCAGCGTGAAGCTCTTGCAGGAGCTGGGGATGCAACTGCCGTCATCCGTTCGCGAGTTGCCGGACATCGCTCCCGGCAATCCGGGCGGAGCGCTGAGTTTCGAGAACATCTCGCTGATGGACGCCGACATCGTCGTCATGCTGTACGCCACCAACGAGCTCCAGCGCCAGGTCGAGGGCCTCGAGCTGTTCCGCAGCCTCCGAGGGGTGAAGGAAGAGCGGTACATCGTGATCGATCTTCCCACCGCGATCTCGTTGCGAACCCCCACGGTGCTGAGCATCCGGTGGGGGCTGGACCAGATCAAGCCAGACCTGGACCGAGTGTCCACGTCCTGACCAGCGCCAGCAGTCGAGGCATCACGAGGGGTCCGCGGCGTAGTTGCGGAGCCAGCGCGCGACGTGCCGCACGTACTGGCCGTACTGCTCCAGTGCGAGCGGGATGGCTGCGGACACCTTGCCGTGATCAACCTCGAGGTAGTCGTGCACGAGCACGTTGTGCATACCGGCGGACGGGCGCAATGCCGCGGCGAGGTCCCATCCGAGGACCCCCGCCCGCGCGACCTCATCAAACGAGTCCGCGTAGCTGTCCGGCGAGCGGCCAAGCAGCGATGCCACGATATGGGTGTTGATCGACCCGGCAAGTTCGACGATCTGGCTGAGCACTCGCTCCACGACGTGCCGGGTGGGGCGTTCGCGCCGCAGCCGCTCGGCGTCCACCTCGCCGATCTCCACGAGGTCGGCGAGCAGCAGCTGGATCTCGCGCAGCCGTTCCTGGATGACGGCTGGGTCAAGCCGGCGCGGCGTCATCCGGCCAGTAGTTCCAGACTCAGCCGGCGCAGCCAGTCGGTGTCCATCCGCTCCATGACGGCAGCCGTGGATGCACGTGCCCACGTTCCGGGCTCGCTCTCATGGAGAATGTTCGAGCCAACCAGGGCACGTTCGCGCAGCAGCGGCCCGGCGGCGTTGAGGTGGGCCACATCCACCTGCTCCAGCCCCACGAGCTCGATCACCTCGGTGACAAACCCGAACAGGTCGAAATCAGAGCCATGCTCGGTCAGGACACCGATGTCGAGATCCCGCGGATCCGCCTCACCCCGGCCGGCACTGCCGAAGACCGTGAGCAGGTTGACGTGCCACCGCCGGCACAACGCGCGCAGCTCACCGGACCCGGCCGCGGCCCGCAGTCGCTCCAACCCTTCGCTCGGTGTCACCACGGCTGCCATTGTCCGGCATCCGGCCACCACCTTGCCCACGGCTCGCCGATCGGCCCACCGGCTGGCGGCCCGGGGGGAGCCTCAGGAGTGTCGACACCTCAGCCCCGGCTTTACGACGCGGCCGTCAACCACCGGAGCTGGGACGAAACCGAGAGCGGGCTCGGCGCAGCGATACCGCCAGCGCCAGCCACACCAGCGCGAACAGCGCCCAGCCGACCGCGTCGCCAGAGCCGAGCAGCGCTGGGATGCTGAGCAATGCGGCGGCGCCGACCGCGAGCAGGATGCCGACGGCCACCGCGCCGTCGTCGACCAGCAGGCCGAACGCTTCGCGCCCCGCGGTCATCACTGCCTTGAGCACCGCGCTCATGACCGCGGGGCCACGAGGACGGCGGCGGCCGGGCGGCGCAGCCACCACACACTGAGCCAGGACAGCGCCAACGTCGCGGCGAGCAAGTATCCCAACGCGGCGGCACCGCCGGTCCACGCCACTCCGAGCCCCTCCGCGGTCCAGTACACCCCG
>JBOHFU010000370.1:0-4257 GCA_050699675.1 Pseudonocardiaceae bacterium | reverse complement strand
CCGGCACGGCAGGTCCGCTGGTGGCTGGGCGCCCAGGCGCTGGTCGCGCTGGCGGTCAACCACCTGCTGCTCACGACGTGGTGACCGGTTCGCGCAGCGGATCGGTGGCGAAGCGGGCGACGCCGTCGGTGAAGCTCACCCGCGCCCGGTAACCGAGCAGCTCAGCGGCCCAGGCCGGGTCAGCCGTCACGTGCCGCACATCGCCGGGGCGGGCGCCACCGACGATCTGCGGGGCCGGCCCGCTCATCACCCGGGCCAGCTCGGCGGCCAGCTCACCCACCGTGTGCGGGTACCCGGAGCAGACATTGACCGGCTCGCATCGACCTGCGGGTGGCTCGGCGGCCAGGGCGAGCGCGTTGGCCCGGGCGACGTCGGAGACGTGCACGAAGTCCCGGCGCTGCCGCCCGTCTTCCATCACCTGCGGCGCCTCGCCGCGGGCCAGCGCCGACCGGAAGATCGACGCCACCCCGGCGTAGGGGGTGTCACGCGGCATCCGGGCACCGTAGACGTTGTGGTAGCGCAGCGCCCACACGCCTGCACCCGTCTGCCGGGCCCACGCCGCGGCGAGGTGCTCCTGGGACAGCTTCGTGGCGGCGTAGGTGCTGCGCGGATCCAGCGGGGCGTCCTCACCGACCAGCAGCGGCACGAGATCGGTGCCGCAGTGCGGGCACGGCACCTCGTAGCGCCCGGCGGCGAGGTCTTCAGGTCGCCGTGTCGGCGCCGGGACGACGCCGTGGATGGCGCAGGCGTAACGGCCCTCCCCGTAGACCACCATCGAGCTGGCCAGCACCAGCTGGCGCACCCCCGCTTTGTGCATCGCGGCCAGCAGCACGGCCGTGCCGAGGTCATTGTTGGCTGTGTAGTCCGGGGCGTCGGAGGGATCCAGGCCGTGCCCGACCATCGCCGCCTGGTGGCAGACCGCGTCCACATCGGACAGCAGACGGCCCAGCAGCTCCCCATCCCGGACGTCGCCGTGGACCAGCTCGTGGCCCCGCACCCACTCCGGCGGTGTGCCGGAACCGTGGGCCTGCGGCAGGAACGCGTCCAGCAGCAACACCGAGTGCCCCTGCGAGGCGAGCAGGTCGGCGACGTGCGAGCCGATGAAGCCCGCGCCGCCGGTGATCAGAATCCGCACGTGTTGCACGCTACGTCACAGCTCGATGATCTCCAGCACGCCCTCGTCGGTGCCGGGGTCCAGCCCGACTACCTCTTGTCAGCGCTCGCAAATCTCGACGTAGCGGACCTGGAACTCCTTGATGCCGTTGATCCAGCCGGAGCGCAGCCGCTTCGGTTCATCGAGCTTCTGGATGCTGGGCATGTGGTCGGCGATCGCGTTGAAGATCAGGTCGATCTCGAGCCGGGCGAGGTTCGCGCCGAGGCAGTAGTGCACACCGCTACCGCCGAACCCGAGGTGCGGGTTCGGGTTGCGGGTGATGTCGAAGCGCTCCGGATGATCGAAGACGTTCTCGTCGAAGTTGGCCGAACTGTAAAACAGTCCAACCCGTTGCCCTGCCTTGATCTCCACACTGCTGAGGTGAGTGTCCGTCAGCGCGGTGCGTTGGAAGGCAACGACAGGCGTTGCCCAGCGGACGATCTCGTCGGCAGCGGTGGCCGGTCGCTCGGCCTTGAACAGCTCCCACTGATCCGGATGGTCAAGGAAGGCCATCATCCCGTGGGTGATCGCGTGACGAGTGGTCTCATTGCCTGCGACGGCCAGCAGGATGACGAAGAAGCCGAATTCGTCGGTGGACAGACCCTCCCCGTCGATGTCGGCGTGCACAAGCTTGGTGACGATGTCGCCCATCGGGCAGCGCTTGCGTTCCTCAGCGAGGTTCATCGCGTAGCCGAGGATCTCCGCCGCCGCCATTTCCGGCTGGATCCGGTGCTCTGGGTCCTCGTAGGCGATCATCTCGTTGGACCAGTCGAAGATCTTGCGCCGGTCCGCCGGGGGAACGCCGAGCAGCTCGGCGATTGCCTGCAGCGGTAGTTCACAGGCCACCTCGGCGACGAAGTCGCCAGTGCCTCTGGCAAGTGCGCTCGTCACGATGCTTTGGGCCCGGTCTTTCAACGCATCGCGCAGGCTGTTGATGGTGCGGGGAGTGAAACCCCTGGAGACGATGCCACGCAGCTGCGTGTGCCGCGGTGGATCCATGTTGAGCAGGATGCACCGCAGCAACTCGATCTGCTCTCGCTCCATGTCCTCCTGGAAGCGGATGACCGCGGTGTTCTGCCAATTGGAGAAGACCTCACTGTTGCCGGAGACCTCCTTGACGTCGGCGTGCTTGGTGACTACCCAGTACCCGTCGTCGTCGAAGCCTGCACGGCGCCGCGGTAGGCAGTTCCACCAGATTGGCGCGGTGCGCCGCAGCTCGGCGAGCTCCGCCAGCGGCACCCGCTGCGCGTACAGGTCGGGGTCGGTGAAGTCGAAGCCTTCCGGGATGCGGGGTGTGACCACGGCTACCTCCTGCTCGCACACCGATCTGAAATCCTAGGTAATATTCTAGGTGACTCTTCGAATTCGGGATTCACTAGAGTAGATGGTGACGCCATGCGATGGAGTGATAACTCGCAGCGTTCGCAGTGGCAGTGGGTAGTGTTGGGGCTGGCGTTCGTGCTGGCCGTCGGCGCCGTATTCACGTTCGTGGCAGGCATGCCGAATGAGGGGTTGGACCGGGCCGACAAGCTAGCCAGTGTCGGCAGCCTGGTGATCGGTGTGGTTGCGCTGCTGCTCGGTGGGATGGCGCTGTGGGTGCCGGTCCGCTACGAGGAACGGAAATCCGCGTCAGCCGGGGCCGACGAGGCGGTCCGACTTGACAGAGCCGCCAGCAGGCTAGCGGACGCGGTACGCCGGCAGTGGACGCATGAGGCTGAGCAGCGGCAGCTGCGGCGACCGAGGCCGCTGCGGGTGCGCTGGTCGACCACGGTTCGGCCGGTGTCCGCCCAGCCGGCGGTGGTACTCGGTGAGGGTGTAATGCCGGGTCGGCCAACCCGGCTGAAGTTACGCGGTGATCTCTACGACGTCGTCGCGGCGTTCCGGCAGCTGCCTGCCCGGCAACTGGTGGTGCTCGGTGAGCCGGGGGCGGGCAAGACCGTACTGGCTATGCTGTTCACCCTCGGCCTGCTCGACACCCGCGCACCGGACGAGCCGGTGCCGGTACTGCTGCCGATCTCCTCGTGGAACCCACATGCCGAGCATCTGCACACCTGGTTGGCCCGCCGCCTGATCGAGGACTACCCGGCCCTGGCCAACACCGATGCCTACGGCCCCGACGCCGCTGGCCGGCTCGTCCACGGTGGACGGCTGATACCCGTTCTCGACGGCCTCGATGAGATGCCACCAGCCCTGCACGACGCGGCAATCGAGGCCCTGGACCGGGCCGTGACCCATGGTGGTCCGCTGGTGGTCACCTGCCGCAGCAACGAATACCAGTCCGCGGTCACCGGCAGCGGCAGGTTCTTAAGCCGGGCCGCCGTGGTGGAGATCGAACCCGTCGACGTCACTGGCAGCATCGAGTTCCTCACCGCCGGTCAGCCGGCTGGCGATACCCGCTGGCAGGCCGTGTTCGACCACCTCCGCGCCCATCCCGACGGGCCGCTCGGGCAGGCGCTGTCCACCCCGCTGATGGTCTACCTGGCCCGCACCGCCTATGCCGACCTCACCACCAGCCCAGCCGAGCTGTGCAACCCCAACCACTTCACCGACCACGGCGCTGTGGAAGCACACCTCCTCGATGCCTACCTGCCCAGCCTGTACAGCAACCAGTTGACACCACGGCCGGCACCGGCCTACGAACCGGAAGTGATTCTCCGTTCGTATTCGCCCGACCAGGCCCGCCGGTGGTTGACCTTTGTCGCAGGTCATCTGCACCACCAGCAGACCCGGGACCTAGCCTGGTGGCAGCTGCACCATGCCCTGCCGCGCTGGGCCAAGAAATGGGTGGGAGCATTCATGCTCGGGCTCTTCGATGGGCTCGTGTGCGCAATCGCAGTCGGGATCGGAGCCGGGCCCAGCGGGTTCGCAGCCGGGCTCACGGGTGCGCTCGCCGCTGGGCTCGTGGGTGGGGTTATAAGTGGACCGCCGCCGTATCCGAGAGAGGTCAACACTCAGCTGCGCGGTAGACAGCAACAGATCAGACGAGAACTTGTCGTCGGGATCACGGCCGGGCTTGGGGTTGGGATCGCCGCCGGGATCACCGGTGGGATCATGATCGGGGTCACAATTGGTATAACAGTTGGCATCACACTCGGGATCACGAT
>JBOHFU010000369.1:0-4262 GCA_050699675.1 Pseudonocardiaceae bacterium | reverse complement strand
ACCAGCTCCGATAGGTCCGCCCGGAAGACGATGACGACGAAGCTTCGGACCACGCCTGGACCGGTGCGGGTGATGCCGAGCTGCTCGCGGATCGAACTCCGCTGACCGTCGGCGGCGATCAGGTAGTCGGCTCGCACGGTGCGGCGCTGTCCCGTCTCCCGGTGCTCGATGACCGCGCTGACCCCGTCGGAGCCCGGCTCGAAGGACACCATCTGCGTGGCGTACCGCTGGTCAGCACCACGGGCCCGGGCCGCCTCGATGAGAACCGGTTCGACCGTGTTCTGATCGGCCAGGGTGAACTCTCCCGCGCTGAGATCGGGCCACGACCGCGGCCTGTCCTGTTCGAAGAGCCAGTACCACTCACCGGCGAGAGTCTCACAGCGCACCACACCGGCGTCATTCTCGAACGGCTTGCCAGCCTCGTAGACCGCCAGCGCCACGCCGAACGCACGGTAGATCTCCATCGTCCGTGGGTTGATGGCACGGGCGCGGCCATGCATCGACACACCGGTATGGCGGTCGACGAGCAGGGAATGCACACCATGGTGGGACAGGAAAAGCGAAGAGGCCAGGCCGGAGTAGCCACCGCCCACGATCAAGACTGGTACGTGTTCGTCATACGTCGTCATTGTGACCATCTTCCTCGGTTGCGGCTGCCCACCTGGACAGCTGAGACGCTCCGGGAAGAGCTCGGCCGATCGTCACCCGGGATGGTGAGCGCCGGTGGGTGAGTCAGGGTCGGTATGGCCGAGGAGCGAGCTCGCGTCGACGAGCGGACCGCGCTGGGTGACAGCAGCCGGCTTGGAGTAAGAATGGCGCGGTGAGTGAACCGGTGAGCATCGAGACCAGGGTCAGCCGCAACACCAATGACATCGAGGCGCTCTACGGCCTGATCCAGGTGTTCGAGGGCCGGACCAGAACGAACTTCGCCAAGGTCAACCAGCGGTTCGATGACCTTGAAGGCAAGGTCGATGACCTTGAAGGCAAGGTCGACGGCCTTGTCGGCAGGATCGACGGCCTTGAGGGCAAGGTCGACGGCCTTGTCGGCAGGATCGACGGCGTCGAAGGCAAGGTCGACGGCCTCGCTGGTCAGCTTGGTGAGGTATTGGAGTTGCTGCGCAAGCAGAACTGAGGGGTTGACCGCCGTGCTCAGCGGGAAAGCTCAGTGACTCGTAGACGTCCGGCAGGGCTCCGTGTGCCGGCTCGCGAGCAAGCCTCGGTCCGAGCCTGGGATCGCCGTGTGCTTCGGACACACCGGGGCGGTTCAGCGATGGCCTGGTAGCTCAGACACTGAGTGATACGTTCGTCACCCAGCGGAACATCGTCGGTCCCAGGTGCAGGCGGTTCGCAAGCCAAGCAGGCAGGAGCAGAGATGGCACGGGTCGGACTGTTGACGTTCTCCGACGGACGCGACTTCGTCCACGCCGACATCAAGGCGTTCTCGCTGGACGTCGAACGCCGCATCGCCCAGGCGCTCGAGCAGGCCGGGCATGAGGTCATCCGCGCCTCGGAGCCGATCTGGACCAACACGCTGGCCACCACGGAGGCGCGCCGGGTGGCTGACGCGAGACCGGACCTCACCATCTTCAACTACGCGGTGTGGGCATTCCCGCACTTCTCGATGCTTGCCGCGGCAGCGACCCCGGGTCCGCTGCTGCTGTTCTCCAACATCGACCCACAGTTCCCCGGCATGGTCGGCATGCTGGCGGCCGGCGGGGGATTGGACCAGATCGGCCGGCCCCACACCCGGGTGTGGGGCGACGTGGCCGACCCGGCCGTGCGGGACCGCGTCGGCGAGACGGTCCGGGCCGCCGCCGCTGTCTCCGCCCTGTCGGGCAGCACCTTCGGCCGGATCGGCGGGCGTCCGATGGGGATGTACACCGCGGTGGCGGATACCGATCAGTGGATGAGCACGTTCGGCGTGGACGTCGAGGAGATCGACCAGTGGGAGATCGTGCGGCGCAGCGCCGCCGTCGAGCAGTCGCGGGTGACCGCCGGCCGGGAGTGGCTGGAACGCCACGCCGCCGGGGTGCACTACGACGGCAAGGCGCTGACCCAGGAGCTGCTCGAACGTCAGATCCGCTCCTACCACGCCGTGCGGGAGCTGATCGACGAGTGGAACCTCGACTTCTGCGGGATCAAGGGCCAGCCCGAGCTGACCACGCACTTCACCACGATGGACGTCACCGAGGCGTTCCTCAACGACCCCTACGACTGGGAAGGCCCGAAACCGACCCACGTGTGCGCCACCGAGTCCGACATGGACGGTGCGCTGACCATGCAGCTGCTCAAGGGCCTCACCGGTACGCCGGTGCTCTTCGCCGATGTGCGGCACTACCACGTCGACCGCGACATCTGGGATCTGTGCAACTCCGGGCAGCACGCCACCTGGTTCGCCGCGCGCAGTGACGACCCGGCGGAGAACCTGCGCACGGTGAACTTCTACCCGGAGATCTTCTACTTCCCCGCCGGCGGCGCCTCGGTGTCGTTCTTCGCCAAACCCGGGCAGGCCACCTTCGCCCGGTTGACCCGGATCGGGGGCAGCTACCGGATGCACGTCGCCCGCGGCGCCTTCGAGTCCTACGACGACGCGACCAACGAGAAGCTGGCTCGGCAGTCGACGTTCGAGTGGCCGCATGCGTTCGCCCGGCTGGAGGTCGAGGCCGGCGAGTTCCTGTCCACGTTCGGGGCCAACCACATCCATGCGGTACCCGGCGAGCACGTCGCCGAGCTGCGCGCGGTGTGCCGCATGCTCGACATCGAGTGGGCGGGGCTGGGCACGGTTCGGATGGGCGCGGCTCGGTGAGCTCGTTGCTGCTCGGTGTCGATATCGGCACCGCCAGCTCCAAAGGCGTGCTGGTGCGTACCGACGGCACCGTCGTCGCGACCGCGACCCGAGCCCATGAGGTATCCATGCCACGCCCCGGCTGGGTGGAGCACGACGCGCAGGCGGTGTGGTGGGCCGACTTCGCGGCGATCAGCAAGGAGCTGACGGCGACGGTGCGCGAACCGGTCGCCGCGGTCGGCGTCAGCGGTATTGGTCCGTGCCTGCTCCCGGTGGACAGCGAGGATCGGCCCCTTCGGCCGGCGATCCTGTACGGCGTCGACACCCGCGCCCGGGTAGAGATCGATGAGCTGACCCAGGCGCTGGGCAGGCAGACCATCCTGGACCGCTGCGGGTCGGTGCTCACCTCGCAAGCGGTCGGACCCAAGCTGGCGTGGCTGCGCGCGAACGAACCGCAAACCTGGGTAGCGATCCGCCGCTTCCTGATGGCCAGCAGCTTCGTCGTACGCCGGCTCACCGGCAGCTACATCCTCGACCATCACTCGGCGAGCCAGTGCACCCCGATGTACGACCCGGTCGAACACCGCTGGATCGACGAATGGACCGAGCTGATCGCCCCCGGCCTGGAGCTGCCGCAGTTGCGCTGGCCCTCGGACGTGGTCGGCGAGGTGCAGGCCATCGTCGCTGAGCAGACCGGCATCCCCGCGGGCACGCCTGTGGTGGCGGGCACGATCGACGCCTGGGCGGAGGCCACCAGCGTCGGTGTCACGGCGCCCGGCGACGTCATGCTGATGTACGGCACGACGATGTTCCTGGTCGAGGTACTCGACCGTCCGCGCCGCAGCCCGGATCTGTGGGGCACCGTGGGCACCTTTCCCGGCACCCACAACTTCGCGGCCGGGATGGCGACCTCGGGCGCGATCACCGACTGGATCCGCAAGCTGACCGGGGAATCCTCGTTCGACCCGCTCGTCGCGGAAGCCCAGCAGTCGCCGCCCGGTGCACACGGCTTGCTGATGTTGCCCTATTTCGCCGGTGAGCGGACGCCGCTGTTCGACCCGGACGCCCGCGGCGTGCTGGCCGGGCTGACCCTGCGGCACAACCGGGGGGACATCTACCGGGCGGCGCTGGAGGCCACGGCCTACGGGGTACGGCACAACCTGCACGCGATGCGCGACGCCGGCGGGCAGGTCCGCCGGCTGGTCGCGGTGGGGGGCGGCACCAAGGGGGGGTTGTGGACGCAGATCGTCACCGATGTCCTGGAAGCCCCGCAGCAACTGCCCCGCCAGACGATGGGCGCGTGCCTGGGCGACGCGCTGCTCGCCGCCATCGGGATCGGGCAGTCACCGGACATGGACCAGTGGAACCCCATCTCGACCACGATCGAGCCGCACCCGGAGCACGCTGCGGCCTACGAGCGCTTCTACGCCCTCTACCGGGAGCTGTACCCGAACACCAGAGAGATCGCCCACGCGCT
>JBOHFU010000368.1:0-4266 GCA_050699675.1 Pseudonocardiaceae bacterium | reverse complement strand
CTGCTGGCCCACCAGCTTGGCGCCCGGAATGTGACCAGCGTCGAGATCGACCCGGACCTGGCGGCGCGGGCCCGGGCGACGCTGGCCACCGCCGGCTACGGTGACGTGACGGTACTCACCGGCGATGGGGCGCGCGGTCATCCCGCCGGGGCGCCGTTTGATCGGGTGTTGTCCACTGTCGCCGCGCCTCGGGTGCCGTATGCGTGGGTGGCGCAGACCCGGCCCGGGGGGCTGGTGGTCACCCCGTGGGGCAGTGCGTACGAGCCCGCCGGGCTGCTGTCGCTAACCGTCGGGTCTGACGGCACCGCCACCGGGGGCCTGGTCAACACCACCATCTCCTTCATGGGACTGCGCGACCAGCGGATCCCCCGTCCCGCGATCACTGAGGTGGTGCGCGACACCGACACTCCCGACGTCAGCGATACCGGCCTGCACGCCTCCCACCTGTGCAACGACGATGACGCGCCCTTCGCGATCGCACTTCAGGTTCCCGACTGCCACTGGGAGTACGAACCTGCCACCGGCGATGACGACCACTGGTACGTGTGGTTCCTCGACCCGGGCTCCCGGTCCTGGGCGCGCTTTGACTACCAGCCGCAGACTCGACGGTGGCCGGTGCACCAGTTCGGGCCACGCCGGCTGTTCGACGAGATCACCGTCGCCTACCAGAAGTGGGATCAGCTCGGGCGACCCTCCGTCATGCGGTGGCAGTTCAGCCTCACCCCGCACGGGCAGCACGTGACGTTGACCAGCGCGCCCGCCTGCGCATCCTGTGGCTGAATGGGGTGACCGGCACTGGCCCATGACAGGCGTGATCCTGATCGGGAGATTATGGCGAAAATCCTCACGGGAACCACGGAACGGTCTGACCGGTGATGTCGGGCCAGATGTTGATCATCCCGAACATGGTGAGCACCACGGCGCAGCCCACCAGGAACCCGCCGCCGGTGCGAGGGCCTCCCAGATGGCGAGGACCGGCCCGATGAGCCGTGAAGTGCTGCGGGTCCTGTATCAGCGTCCGGTACACCGCGCCGATAATCCCGGCACGCTAGTGCCGTCCGCATCTCGCGGCGTTGCCAGTTAGCTGGGGGACACTGTGGATGCTCACAGCGGTGGCCCTTTCCTCGCGCGGCCGGGCGTTAGATTCCGGCGTAGGAGTGGAACCCGGCGATGACGATGTTGACGAAGAACAGGTTGAACAGCATCACCGCGAAGCCCACCACGTTGATCCAGGCCGCTCGCGAACCGCGCCATCCAGCCGTCGCCCTGGCGTGCAGGTACCCCGCATAGACCACCCAGGCGACCAGCGCGAACGTCTCCTTCGGATCCCAACCCCAGTAGCGGCCCCAGGCGGCCTCGGCCCAGATCGCGCCAGTGATGACCGCGAAGGTCCAGATCGGCAGGGCAACCACCGCGGTGCGGTAGGCCAGCCGGTCCAAGGTGGCGGTGCTCGGCAGCCGGGCGGCGATTCGCGAGCCGGCCCCCGTGCCGGTCAGGTAGAGCACACTGGCCACCCCGGAGACCAGCAGGATGCCCGATGCGATGGCCGCCGCCGAGACATGGATCGCAATCCAGTACGAGTTCAGCGCCGGGATCAGCGGCGCAGCCTGCGCGTAGAGCACCGTGCCACCCAGGAACATCAACACCACCACGGGCAGCAGCACGAACCCACCCAGTCGAGGCAACGCCGCCACACCTCGCTGCCGGTACAGCACGACCAGCCAGGCGATCACCGCAACGAGGCAGATGGCCGAGGTGAACTCGTACATGTTGGCCCACGGCACCCGCCCGACGGCGACACCGCGTAGCCCCAGGGAGCCGGCGTGCACCAACGCCGCGAGCACGGTGAGGGCCACCGCGGACCGGCCGATCCGCTCGGCCCCGCCCCGCGCACCGTCCGGTGGGGCCAACGTCGCAACCGGTCCGTCGCCCTCGCCTCGATGGGCACTAGCCACCCTGGGTGCAGCGGCACTGACCCGACCGGCCGCGTACTCGACGGCGTGCAGCGCCATCGCGAGGAGGTACAGCACCAGCGCGGTGCCGTACGCGAGGTCGCTGTAGGACGCCAAGACTTGGCTGACGAGCATCGCTTATGATCCCTCCCTCGACGCTGCCGCGGTCACCGGTGGCTGCGGGGCCCCGGGCGGCAGCAGGTCGGCGGCGATCCGGTCGAACTCCTCGCCATACCCGGCTGCCTCGGTGCGGGCCAGCCCGCCTAGCTCGACCACGGTACCGTCCGGCCCGCCCGAGATGACGCGCACCCAGAACCGGCGCCGCTTCACTGCCAGGGACAGCCCGAGGCCACCGAGCACCAGAATCGCGAAACCGAGCACCCAGCGCTGCGCCGGGTCGTAGGAGACCTGCAGCGAGACGAACCGGGTCACTGCGTCGAAGCGCACCACCGTGCTGTCGGGCAGGGTGAGCTGCTCACCGGGGCGCAGGTTCTGCCTCGCCACCTGCTTGAGCCGTCCCGAGTCGACCATGGACTGGTCGATGGAGAAGATCGACTGCCCGCGGCCGGAGTTGTTGCCCAGATCGCCCTGGAGCACATCGATCGCAACGGCCGGGTCGAACAGGTCAGGGAACCCCGAGGACAGCAGCGCACCTTGGAACGCCGCGGTCGGCGCGAACAGCCCGGTGATCGCAAGCTGGCGGGTACGCCGCACGGCGTCGTCGGTCACCCCGGGCGGGTCGAACTTGGTGGTGCCCTCCGAGAGCATGGTGGCGATGTCCACCGGCCGCCACTGCACCAGGCCACTGCGCTGCTGCCCGTCGGGGAAGGTGACGGTGAACTGCGGCGCGTAACCGTGGCCGAGCAGGTAGACCCGGGTGCCGTCCATCCGCAGCGGATCGTTGACTGCCAGCTGGTACGGATGCCAGGTGTTGGTGCTCAGGTCGTCGGGACCCTGGTACTGGATGCTGGCGCGGAACTCCTGCGGTTGCCCGGTGCTCAGGTAAGTCGGGGTGAACCCGTCGACCTGCACGCAGAACGGGGCGAGCTCGGTGCCGTCGACGGTCAGGCCGGGACGGAACGAGTCGTAGGCCAGCGGGCCGGAGTTGCAGAACTGGGAACCGTTGGCCAGCACGATCACCTGGCCCTCGTAGCCGACCAGCTTGCCGATCGCGAAGGACACCAGAAGCCCCAGCAGGGCGACATGGAAGACGAGGTTGCCGGCCTCCCGCAGGTAGCCCCGCTCGGCCGACAGCGTGCGGGCACCGCCGGGCTCCGTCCGCTCGGCGATCCGCCAGCCGCGCAGCCGTCGCCGAGCGGCGGCCAGGACCTTGTCGGGGCCGGCCGCGGCAGCGTCGCCGGCAGGGTCGCCGGCAAACCGGGCGCGAGCGTGGTGCGGCAGCCGGCCCAGGTTGCGGGGGGTGGCTACCGGTGCCCGGCGCAGCTGCCGGGCGTACTCAACGCTGCGTGGTAGCACGCAGCCCACCAGGGACACGAACAGCAGCAGGTAGACCGCGGCGAACCACGGGCTGGCGAACACCTCGAACAAGCCCAGCCGGTCCAGTATCGGGGCCAGCGTCGGGTGCTCAGTTTGGTATGTCCGGACTCGTTCGGGGTTCAGCGAGTACTGCGGCAGCAGGGCGCCGGGCAGCGCGGCCAGCGCCAGCAGGAACAGCAGCACGAGTGCGGTGCGCATGCTGGTCAGCCCGCGCCAGGTGTTGCGGGCCAGCGCCATCGGCTGCGTCAGTCGGCTCATCAGATCGGCGTCTCGAAACCCTGGACTGGGCCTTGAAGTAGGGCGACGAACTCCGCCCACAACCCGGTGACGAGCATCAGCCCGACCAGCACCAGCATCCCCCCGCCAGCCAGCTGCACCCCCCGGACGTGCGCACGCAGCCAGGACATCGCGCGGATCGCCCGCCCGGCACCGATGGCAAGCAGCAGGAAGGGCAGCCCCAGCCCGAGGCAGTAGGCGGCCACCAGCAGCACCCCGCGAGCCAGCCCACCGCCGGGGGTGCCGACGGCCAGTGCGATCACCCCTACCAGGGTGGGCCCCAGGCACGGCGTCCAGCCCAGCCCGAACACCGCACCCAGCAACGGGGCGCCGAGCACATGCCGCGGTTTGAGCCCTGGCCGGGAGTCCAGTCCTGGTCGGGGGTGCACGCGCAGGTCCCGCTGCAGCGCCGGGACCAGCCCGACGAACACCAGCCCCATCGCGATGGTGACCACGCCGCCGACACGCTGCAGGGTGACCTCGTTGAGGATGAGCCGGTCCGCGACGCCCAGGACGGTCACCACGCTGGCGGTGAACACCA
>JBOHFU010000367.1:0-4270 GCA_050699675.1 Pseudonocardiaceae bacterium | reverse complement strand
ACGACGTTCCTCCAGGTCACGCCAGCCTTCGGGGATCGCGAGCGTCGTCAGCCGTGGGCTCATCAGGCCCCTGAGCTTGCCTCTCTTGTCCGGCAGCGTGCAGCTGACCCAGGCGTCGGGCTCGGCACGGCGGGTGGCATGCGTGCGCACCGCGACCGCTACCTCTGCTGGAGTGCATCCCGCGCCGTGCACCGCCGGCCTCGGTTCCATGCCGCTAGTCCATCCGAGGCGGGGGGTAGCGCCAGCCTCCTCAAGGATCGCGCCCAGCCCGAAGAGCGCGAGGTGCGAGAGCAGCACCCGGGAATCACTTCCCGCCAGCACGAAGCGGTTCACGAACCCTCCCCCGAGACCTGGCCGTCGGCGGCACGCAGCAACGCCTCTAGGTAAGCAGTGCCCCACGCGCCGAATCGACGGTCGGTGCGCTCCACAATCTCGTCCCACAGTCCGTCATCGAAGAGTTCCACCGCCGCGCCGGGCTCGGCAGACAGCTCAGCGCCGGTATGCGGATAACCCGCTCGGCCGCGCCCGTGGCTGGTACCCACCAACCGCGTCACCAGGTCACGCTCGACCCGACCGTTGAGTGCGGCCCAGCACAACGCCGCGGAGAGCTGCTCGTGGCGCCAGCCGCTCGGCAGCCCTGATCCCGCGTAAGCGGCCTGCCACTGCGAAGGGCTCAACCCCCGGCTCTTCGCCAGCTCAGCACCATCGAGATCCGCCTTCAACGCCGTCTGGAACCGCGGGTCGCTCTTACCGTCGTCGTGGTGCAGCCCGGCGAGCCGCAGTACCTCCACCAGTTCGGCGCCGAGTGCCAGCCGAGCGCCGACCGCGGCGGCCCGCTCGGCCACGGCCCGCTGATGCTGATCGAGTGTCACGACGTCCTGTGCCGGTGTCCACGTCTGGCGTGCCTCATCATCGCGACGGGCGCGACGCTGATCGGCGATCAGGACCCGGTGCTGACCGTCCGGGCCGACCGATTCCTGCAGCACCATGTCGACGTCGGCAATCCGGCCCCGCAGAAGCGCGGCCACGTCCAGGAGCCACTTGTGGCGTCGCCCGGCGGCGCCTTGCGCCAACGCCTCCACCACCGCTGCCAGGCCGGCTCGGGCGGCCCGCTGCGTAGGCTCGCCGAAAGTCGCGGCCGCCGCCACCGCGGCCGCACCCTCGGCACCCTTCGACCGCCCGTCGAGCACCAGCGCCAGGTCGCCCGGCCGGGGATCGACAACCTTCTCCAGGACGTCCGTGGCATTTTCCGTGCCCCTCTTGTCGACCACTCCGGCGAGAAAAATCGCGCAGCTACCATCGACCACGAGCTGATCACCCGGTCGAAGATCGTCGGAATCCTCGAGCACGTCGATGTCCCCGGCGCGCACCCGCAGCACCACGCGAGAGACGCCGCCGGCCTGGATCCGCTCCTTGAGGACGCTCCGAGCAGCCGCAATCGGTGTCGGGAACACCTCATGTCGCCGGGGCGGCAGAACGCGGAGCATCCGGATCGCGGCAGTCGTGTCGGTGTCCAGCCCCGAGCGCACCAGCAGACCGACATCCCAGTCGGGTTCCAGATCGTCGGACAACCAGAGCTCCAGGTCCGGCTCGGCGGCCAAGTCGTCGCTGGTTCGAGCTAGTTGCCAGCTATCCCACAGCTCCAGGCGCAGGAACTGCCACGTGTCTGCGGCGGGTACCCGCGCCTCAGGCACTCGACCGACCGAAGGCGTGGGCGGCACAGCGTCGCGCAGCGCCCATGGGGCCAGCCCCAGTTCGGCGCTCTCTCGCTCTCTGAGCCAGACAAGCGCCTCCTGGAGGTCCTCCACGTCGTACGGTCCAGCCTTGGCAGACGTCAGTGACGCGGGGTCTGCCGGCACCACCACCTCGATCGCCGTGGGGCGCAGACCCAGACGGTTGACCCGTCCAGCGCGTTGCGCCAGCGCCGTACCCGGGGCCAGCTCGGTGACCATCGCGTGCAGGTCGAGGTCGACACCCACTTCCAGCGTCTGCGTGGCCACCAGCACATCGACCGCGGGGTTGCCGGTCAGGGTGAGCAGACCCCACCGCCTGTCACGGAGCTCGGCGACGTCATGCGGGCGAAGACGGCCGCACAACAGCTCCACAGCCAGGCCCGCATCCCTCAGCTCCTTCGCGACCTCGACGGCAACCCCGACGGTGTTCACCAAGCAGCCGACCGTGGCGCCGAACTCGGCACGTAACCGCTGCGCGGCCCCGGCTAGCTCGCGTACCCCAGCTGTGCGCGCGGATCCCTTCTCGGGCAGCGGCCAAGTCGGCAGCGGCAGGGTTCGCACGGGCCTGGCTTTGCGCAGTCGCCGAGCCAGCTCCGGATCGGTAGCGAAGTCGGCCTCCTCGACCCCGATCGTGGTGCCCACCGCCGTGCTCGGGGTAGCCGTGGTCTCCACTACCTGCAGCGCAGGCACTGCCAGCTGCTCCTCGACGCAGCCCTGCAGTTCGGTGACGCGCCGAGCGGTGCACAGCAGTTGCCGAGCCAGGTGCGCCTCGTCGACCACCACCACCGAGTCGCGGGCCAGCAACCCAGCCTCCCGGGGGCGGGCGTACTGGGACGCCCCGTAGCCACGCAGGAGCAGCCGGCTGCCCCACATGTCGGGCGTCGCATTGATCACCGCGCAGGCCACCGGGTCGTCCCGCCAGGCACGGGACGCCGGCAGCCCACCACGCAGCGATCCGGTCACCAGCGGGTCGATCTTGCTTTCAGGCTTCGGACGGCCGATGTAGAGCTTGCGCAGCGCCCGAGCGACCTGTGCGAGGGCGCCGCCGTCGCTGGCCGACTTCAACCGGTCAGCGATGGAGCGAGCGTGTTCGTACTGGTCGTCGACGAGGGTGCGACGGTCGACCACCAACGCCAGCCGGCGCGGCACGCGCGCCGACGTCGCCCCCGCGGCCATCAGGGCAACTGCAAACACGTGCACGTCGATCACCGCGGTCTTACCCGCTCCGGTGGGAGCGTCGATGCGGTCCGGCCAGCGACCGGTGAGCACCTGGGCAAGCAGCCGTCTCTGCCATCGGAAAGGACCGTGGCCCCCGTGCACCTCGGCGAAGAACGCCGGGAAGTCCTCCGGCCCCAGCGTCATGGCGCGCTCTCCCGCTCGGGCCGATCGCACGGCACCAGCAGCCCGCCACCGAGGTGCCGGCTCTGCCCGATCGCGATCAGGGTCCGATCCCCCGCCAGGTCGCCCAGCGCCACCTCCGCCCGGTATGGCTGCACAACCGCCCCCGGCGCGACCTTGTGCACGAAGCGGCCAAGATCGGTGTCGGTCACCCGGTGCACGGCCTCCACCTGCACGCCATGACGCGCTGCGGCGTCGGCCACCTTCCGGTACCACGCCTCACCTCGACCGCGGCCGATCAGCTCGTCTCGCCACACCAGGCCGACCGAGAGTCGCACTGCATCGGCCAGGCTCCACGGCCGGCTCCGTAGCCCCCGAGTCTCGGGCACCGCGGCCGGCGTGGTCACCCAGTGCCTCCGGTACCCCGCAGCCAGCGGCTGCCAGAAGTCAGCTGCGGACCGGACCGTGACGTTGCGATGGTCGATGGCGACCGTATCCCCCCGAGGAAGCCGCACGAGTCGCAACACCTGCACTGCCGACGCGAGCACCCGAAGATCGGCGGCATCGGCGTCGCGAGGCAGCAGGAGGGCGAACCCGGCGTTGTCCCACTCAGGGATCCGCAGGGAACCGTCGATCGGCTGGATCGCGACCCGATTGGCTGGCTGCGGCGCACCTGCAGGATAGGCACCGGTGAGCATCCTGGGCGCACCGTCACCGACAAGCGAGATGAGCGCACGATGCAACGCCACCGCCCAGCGAACCCGTAGCCGCTCCCACCCGCAGGGCCGGCCTGAACGCAGCGGCAATAGCAGCACGCGAGTCCACGGGTCCGTGGTGGGATCAGGCGCCGGTGCCACGTACCGCGCCGGTGCCAACGACGCACGTACGACTGGTCGCTGCTGCTCATTCTCACTACTGCGCACGCCGTCGGTACTCACCTTCGGCGCAATGGCGTTGGCCTGCAGATACTCATCGATCAGAGCGTCAGTGCGACCCGCGACGCTGACGTCCACGTCGACCCCTGTCCCACTGAACAAGTCGGCGTCTGGATCAAGGCGGTGGCTCGGCTCGATGTCACCGACGGTCAATCGCACCGGTGTCTGCGCCTGGCCCAGATGCGATACATCTGCGGATAGCTCGCTCAACGCGGCACAGACCGCGGCATCCGGCTCAGCAGCCCAGGTCCAGGCGTAGGGCCC
>JBOHFU010000366.1:0-4271 GCA_050699675.1 Pseudonocardiaceae bacterium | reverse complement strand
CCGACGAGGTCCTGCATGCGCTGCGGATCCAGGGCAAGCGGCTGCGCTATACCGGCGAGCTGGCCGCCACCTCGGGTCGCAAGCCGGTGCGCGAGCTGGTGGAGTCGACGGTGGCGCTGCAGGACGTGCTGGGTGAGCACCAGGACGCCTGCGTGGCCCAGCACCGGGTCAGGCAGCTCTTGGACGACCTCGGCGATGTCGTCGACTTCGACGTGGTCTTCGCTGCCGGGCGGCTGGTGGAGCGCGAGGAGGTCAACCGGGTGGCGACGCGGCAGGCGTGGCTGGCCGCGTGGCAGCAGGTCCAGCACCGTGCGCAATCGCTGGATCCCTAGAGCACGCCAGTCCACTGCGTGTCTGGGTCGTCATCGCGCCAGGTCTGGAGCCGTACGTCGATCTCTCGGGCTGCCTCGTGGCTATGGTGGTAGTTTTGCATGAGCCAGGTGGTGGCGCGAAGTTCCCAGAGTCGACGATAGGTCTCGTAGCCATCCCAGGCTCGGACGTCGAAGCCGTAGGCGTCAGCGAAATCGCGGTAGCGCTGTTCGGAGAGGCCGAAGCGGGTGACCGTGACGGCGGTGTCGATCAAATCCCACTCGCGCGGCCCAATGGCCACCCGCTCGAAATCGATGAGCACCGGATGCCCGGCACGGAGTAGGACGTTGCCGACCTCGGCTTGCCCATGGATGACGCCACCCGGTAGCACCGGCTCCACCTGGTCTAACTCGGCAGCGATCTGCCGTGACCACCGAGTGAGCATCGCGATGTCCTCAGGTGGGTAAAGACCGTCGAGTTCAGCCAACCGCCGGTGAGATGAGGCCAGCGGCCGCCATGGTCCGAGTGGTAGCCGTAGCTTGGCAGTGCGCTGGTGAAAGGCGCGCAGCAGTCGGCCAAAGGGTCCGTAGAGGCGGTCATGGTCCGGCTCATCGAGTCGTTCCCAGACAGTGCCCAGGCAGTCGTATGCCTTGAGCGGCTGCTCAGTAGTGAGGTCGGCCAGACGGACCGTCGGCACATCGAGCCTGGCGAGCTCGCGGACTAGCTCGATTTCCCGCTGTACGTCAGCTTCGCTGGTGGTCGGACGCATGACACGCACCACGTGTTCCCCGCTGATACCGAAGACAGCGTTGTTGCCGAAGCGCAACAGCTCTGGTGTATCCCCTTGAAGTCCGGCCAGCTCGCACATCGCGGCAGCCGCGCGGCGGGCGTCGGTGTCAGTCCAGTCCATGGGGGCGGCGGTTCGAGCTTGCCCTCACGGCAGCTCGGCGAGGCGCTGCACTGCAACGCCGACCCGCTCGTCCGTTGCGGTCAACCCGACCCGGATGTGCCGCGAACCGGAGGGACCGTAGAAGTCGCCGGGGGCGACGAGCACACCGACCTCGGCCAGCCTCGACACGGTGTCCCAGCACGGCTCGCCTGCGGTGCACCACAGGTACAGCCCACCGTCGGATCGCACCACCCGCAAGCCGGACCGATCCAGCGCGGCCCGCACCAACTCCCGACGCCGGGCGTACCGGTCACGCTGCTGCGCAACGTGCGTGTCGTCGGACAGCGCGGCCACCATCGCCTGCTGTACCGGCCGGGGGACGATCATCCCGGCGTGCTTGCGCACCGCGAGCAGGTTGGCGACCAGCCCAGGGTCACCGGCCACGAAACCAGCCCGGTAGCCGGCCAGGTTGGACGACTTGGACAGTGAGTGCACCGCCAGCACCCCGCTGTGATCCCCGCCGCACACCAGCGAATGCAGCACCGAGACCGGCTGCGCCTCCCAGCCCAGCGCGAGGTAGCACTCGTCGGAGGCCACCACGGCGCCGATCTCCCTGGCCTGACGCACCGCGGTGGCGAGCACTTCGGCCGGCGCGACGTCACCGGTGGGGTTGCTCGGCGAGTTCAGCCAGCGAAGCCGGGTGCCCGGGGCAGCGGGCTCGTCATCGGCGAGCCGCACTGCGGTGGCGCCGGCCAGCCGCGCGCCGACCTCGTAGGTGGGATAGGCCAGTTCCGGCAGTGCGACGACATCGCCAGGACCGAGCCCAAGCAGCGTGGGCAGCCAGGCCACCAGCTCCTTGGAACCCACCGTGGGCAAGACCGCTTCAGCCGGCACACCGGTCACGCCGTAACGGCGCTCCAGCGCTGCGACGGCGGCCTGGCGAAGCTCTGGCGTGCCATGTGTGGTGGGGTAGCCAGGCAGCGCCGACACCGAATGCAACGCGGCCCGCACGACGTCGGGTACCGGGTCCACCGGGGTGCCGACGGAAAGGTCAACGGCACCGCCTGGATACTCCGTCGCTCGGCGAGTGGCGCTCGCAAGGCGGTCCCAGGGGAAGTCGGGGAGGCCTAGGCGCGTCGCGCCCAGGGTCATCCCCGCGTCACTCCTCGGTCTGCGGTGGCAGGCCGGCGACCATCGGTGGGTCGTCGTCGACCTGGCCAACCTTCGACGCTCCGCCGGGCGAACCCAGTTCGGCGAAGAAGTCGGCGTTGGCCTTGGTGTAGTCCTTCCACTGCTCGGGGACGTCGTCTTCGTAGTAGATGGCCTCCACCGGGCAGACGGGCTCGCAGGCACCGCAGTCCACGCACTCGTCGGGTTGGATGTAGAGCATCCGGCCACCCACGTAGATGCAGTCCACCGGGCATTCCTCGATGCACGATTTATCCATGACGTCCACGCAGGGCTCTGCGATCACATAGGTCACGAGGTTCTCCTGCTCCTCACTCACGGTACCCGGACGGGCCGTCTACCTGCACAGTATCTCCGGCAACCAGCTGCCGACCACCGACCCTGCCACTAGCGGGGCGCGCCAGCGCACGGCCCAGCACCAGGGCGGCGGGGAACAGACCGCCGCCCAGCAGCAACAGCGAGCGCCAGTCCGCGGGAAGCAGTACGTCGCCCCCCGGCCCGGCGACACCGAGCACACCGAGCGCGAGCAGCCAGACCACCAGCGGCACCGCGGCCACCGACCGGGGCCCGCCCAGCTCCGCCGCGCTACGCACCAGCCACCGGGTGCTCACCACCGCGAGCAGGATCGTCACCGGAACCGGCACCGCGCCCACCCGCAACGGGAGGTACAACAGCTCCACGGCGGCCAGTGCCACGGCATCGAACACCAGCACCGCCAGTGTGATGCGCGCAACAATGCTCATCGCGCTACCAACGGTCCGGGCAACCCGCCGAACAGGTCGTCATGCGCGCCCGCGGCCGGACCGCGTACGAGGGTGAGGTGCTCGGTGTCGAGCACCGGCCGGGCAACCCCGTCGGACAGCGCGAACGCCTGGTGCGGGCCGGCAGTCCACACCCTGACTTGGGTGCTGTGGGCGCGCATCGCCGCGAGTACGGCGCTGCGGTAGGCGGTGACGTCCAGCCTGGTGGTCACCTCGGCATCGGGCACCCCGGGCAGCCCGTCGGGCTGTGGCAGCGGGAAGGGCAACCCGGGCATCGCGTGCAGTGCGGCGATCCCGTCGGCCACCGCCGAGACGGGCTGCACCGCCCAGAACACCCGGACCACCTCGGGTGTCCGGGCCGCCGCGGCCATCGTCACCTGGTGTGCGCGGATGTGGTCAGAATGGCCGTAGCCGCCGTCCGGGCCGTAGCTCACCACGACCTGCGGGCGCACCTGTCCGAGCACCTCGACCAGCGCGTCGACCTGCTCAGCGAGCGCCCCCGCGGCGAACGCCCGCGGATGTAGGTCAGGTGGCACACTCGCCCTGGCGCCGGGCTCGACGACCATGCCGGAGTCGCGCCACCGGCCGATCCCGCCGAGGAACCGCTGGTCGGTGACACCGAGTGCGGCGCAAGCCGCCCGCAGCTCCCCCACCCGGTAGCCGCCGAGCTGATCGGCTCGGTCGGCGGCCAGGTCGCGCAACTCAGCGGTGAGGATCTCACCCTGCTCGCCGAGCGTGCAGGTCACCAGCGTCACGGCGACGCCGGCAGCGGCATAGCGGGCGATCAGGCCGCCAGTCCACAGTGTCTCGTCGTCCGGATGCGCATGCACCACCAGCAGCCGCCGCGCAGGTGTCGCCACCCCACGACCCTACGACGAACCCACACCCCATCCCCGCATTGAGCGGGCTTAGCGGGGTAAATCGTCGCCGATAGCCACGCTCAGCCCGCTCAACGCGGAGGGGGATGAGAGTTCCGCGTGGTGGCAGGCTGTCGGGTGGCCTTGGCCGTGGTCGATCAGGGGTGGGATTTCGGTGGTGCAGCGGTGGCGTTGGGCGTCGGTGAGCTGGGTAGCGAAGAGCGGGCATCGGGTCCGGAAGCGGCAGCCCGAGGGTGGGTTCGCCGG
>JBOHFU010000365.1:0-4280 GCA_050699675.1 Pseudonocardiaceae bacterium | reverse complement strand
GCTTCGCTGCGTTCGACGAGGTCGCGGATCGGCTCGGTCTCGTCCGGGCGCTCGTCACACCAGCGGCGGGCCTCAGCGATCATCGGGTCTGGCAGCAGGTCGTCACGCATGGCCTGCCAGTGCTCCACCTCACCGCGCCACCGGACGAAGGCGTCGTCGTCCTCAGCCAAGTCGGCCAGCCGCGGCCAGGCATGCAGGAGGAACTCATGCGCCAGCTCGGCCACCCGCCGCCCGGCCCGGTCGGTGTCCGTGGTGACCAGCCGGGCCTCGGCCAGCGCGTCGAGCACCGTCTGCTGGTCGGCAGGCAGTTCCGCGACCGGGCAGGCCCGCCGGGTCGCCGGCATGCGATCACCGGTGCGGCTGATCAGGGCCAGCAATGCGCGGCGCAGCGTCGCCTCACTCGTGCCGTTCCCGAGCAGGGTCGTGATCGCGGATTCCGCGTGTGTTCGGAGGCTGCCTTCCAGGCCTTCGATCTCCTCGTACGCCTCGTGCGTGAGCATCCGTCTGCGCTGGCGCGGCCACAGCTCGCTGAGGGTGAACTCCAGCAGCGGAAGCGCACCGGCCTCCGCACGTGCATCGCGGACGATCCGGTCCACCAGGCCGGGAGCGAACTCCACTTCCTGCCGTTCGGCGGGCTCGCGCACCACGCGGCGCAGCGCGCCGGCACCCAGCGGGGACAGCGGCACGAACCGGCCGTCGAGCCGGGGGGCGGCATCCGGATGGGCCAGCAGTCGATGGGAGAAGTCGGCCCGTACCGTTGCGACGACGGTCACATCCCGCTGGACGGTGAGCAGGGACAGAACCGCTTCCAGAAAGTCCCCGACGACCGCTGCCTCGTGCCCCGCGGTGAACAGCTCTTCGAGCTGGTCCACGACCACGAGCAAGCGCCGGCCCCGCGCAATGCGGATGGCGGCCGACAACTCGGCCAGCCCACCGCCACGGATCTCGGCTGCCCGTTGCTGGAGGGCCTCGACGCCGACAGCGCCGCCTTCGGCGCGGAACAGCGCGGCGGCCAGCTCGTGAAAGGGCATCGAAGCAGGGCGGCAGCGGGCCACCGTCCACCTGCCGGTCTTGCGTAGCGCAGGCAGCAACCCGGCCTGCACCAGCGAGGACTTGCCTACCCCGGACGGACCGACCACCAGCACTACCGGGCTGCGCTGCACTGCCTTCTCCAGCCGCGCGACATCCCCCTCGCGGCCGACGAAGACCTCGTGATCCTCCTCCTCGAACGCGACGAGCCGCTTGTACGGGCAGGGCGGCGGGACACCGAGCACCTCATCCCACGCCTCGCGCAACCTCGCCGACCCGATTGCGTAGCTGTCGCGGTACCGCTCGTCCTCGCTGGCCGCCTTGAACATGGCCAGCACGGCGCCCGTCCGGTCCAGCACCGGGGTGCCGCTGTAGCCGGGCTGCGCCCGCCAGGCCGCCGCCGGATCGGAATCGAGTTGCAGCAGCCCGTTACCCACCTGGTCGTGCAGCCGGCAGGTCACCCAGCCCCCGGCCGGCCGGTGCACCTCGCTCGGGTAACCGAACAACGAAACCTCACCATCGGGCGGTGCCGCCACACTGAGCCGCGCCGGCTGCAGACTTACGGGTAAGCGCTCTCCCACAATGACTAGCCCCGCGATGTCGCCGCCGGCGATCCCACTGGGCGGTGGGGGCAACCACACATCGACGCGAGCTTCCCGGATGGCGTCGCCACTCATCGGCAGGCGCAGCGTCACGATCTCGTCGGGCTCCGGCTTGTCCTGCCGGAGCAGGTCGTGCCCGAGCGCGGCATTGACGACATGCGCACACGTCAACACGTGCTCGACACCGACCACGAAGCCCACGCCCACCGTGGTCCGTAACGGCGGCGGAGCGGGGAAGCGGACGAGGAAGTTCGGCGCCGTGCCGGCCATCGGCTACTTCCGCCAGGTCAGCTTCACCACGAAGTTCACCTCGGCGGTGCCCTTCGCGACGATCACGCCCATTTCGCCACCGAGCTTGAGGCCGAACTCCACGCAGCACTCATCGGGCTCCGCCGACTTCGCCCACTGGGTCAGGGAGTGCAACGCCGGACGCACCTTGTCGAGAGTCTGCTCCAGTGTCTCGGTGGCCCGCACCGCTACCTCGTACGGTTTGGCCGCGGCCAGGACCAACTCGCCCGGCACCTCACGCCGATCCACCTCGACGACCACGCTGTGGCCGTCGCCCAGCGGTACTTCCATCATCAGTTCGGCCACGCCACCGTCCCCTTGCCCTCGAACCGGCGCGACGGTACAGCGCCCGATTCAGAATGCTACTGGCCCGCAGCGAATGACCGGCACGGACCTGGCTGCCGCGGTGACCAGGCGTTGAATATCCTGGGGGTCGCTGGTGAGAATGCGGTCGCCGGGGTGCGCCAACCGCGCCTGGCGGCCCTGGGGATCACGTCACACCTGGGCTACGAGGCCGGCACGCCGGGCAGCCCCGCGTACGGCGTCACCGAGATCAGCCTCGAGCGAGATGCTCATCTTGTCGACCTTCACAGATCGAACCTACCGCGGTGTGTACTTACCACGGTATGCCGGATGGTCTCTGGTGCAACGACGCCGACTGGCTGCCGGGCCTCGCCTAGACTGCGGGTTGTCGAGTAACCGCCAAGGGGTGGTGTCATGGACCAGTCCTGGGCTCCGGAGGAGCTCAATGTTGTGGTGCCAAGCTCAGCTCGAATCTATGACTACCTGCTGGGCGGGGGGCACAATTTCGAGGCTGACCGGCAGGCAGCGCACCGGCTACTCGCGGCGGTGCCAGCGCGGGACATGGCCCGGCACAACCGCAGTTTCCTTCGCCGGGCGGTGCTGTTCTTGATCGACGCCGGGATCCGGCAGTTCCTCGATCTCGGCTCCGGCATTCCGACGGTGGGCAATGTGCATGAGGTCGCGCAGGAAGCCGACCCAGCGTGCCGGGTGCTGTACGTGGACATCGAGCCGATCGCGGTCGCGCATAGTGAGTTGCTGCTCGCAGACAATGACAACGCCTCGGTGATCCGCGCCGATCTGCGTAAACCAGACACGATCCTCGACACTCCCGAGACACGCCGATTGCTGGATCTGCAGCAGCCGCTGGGCGTGCTTATGGTCGGTGTTATGCAGTTCGTCCCGGACTCCGATGATCCGTGGGCTATCGTCGCCGGCTACCGGAAGCACCTCGCGCCCGGCAGTTACCTCGCGATGTCGCACTTCACACCGGACGGTATGCCAGAGCGGATGGCCAAGGCAGTCGAAGTGTTCAAGAGCACCCAGGAGCCGGCCCACCCACGCACCCACGCTCAGGTCATGCGCATGTTCGACGGTTTCGAATTGGTGGAACCTGGTCTGGTGTACACCTCGCAGTGGCGCCCGGAGTCGCTGGGAGACCCCGGCGACCAACCACACCATTCCAACCTCTACGCAGCCATCGGCCGAAAGCTGTAGGGCGGTCCGGCCGAGCCGAAACTCCCACTCACCCCATGGGTGCCGGCAGTAGGTGTGCGTCGCTGGGGGTGGCGGCGGGTCCCACGGGCGGCGGGGGCAGCGTAGCCAGTTGCGCCGCAATCTCCGCTTTGATGCGCGGGGGGGCCACCGCGATGGACTGGCTGGCAATCTGCGCTGCGACCTGCGCCGTGGACGCTGCGCTGAGCACCTCGGAATCCGACGCCGTCCGCGCACCTGATCCTCAGTGGTGTTCTGGGCGACGCGACGGCTCAGCAGCAGCGGGACACCGACGAGCAACGACGTGATCACCGAGGCCACCACCGCGCCCCGGAAATAGGCCCGTCCTTCACGGTGGATCTCTTGCCGCGCAACCTGGGGAGCGGTGGCCCCCCTGCCTTCACAGTTTCACCGCATCGCCGCCCAGCACCTGCTCGTGACCAGGTTCAGGACGGTGGAGACACTCCCCGGCAATGCCTAGCCCGAGAACGCCGGAAGTTTGCCGCTGTTCGTCACTCCCTGATGGTTCGCCTCCCAGGCTTGAACGACGTTGAGCGGCAGCCGACCACGGTCGCTGACATTGTGGCCATTCTGCTTGGCCCACTCACGGATGGCCTTGAGGGTGTCGCGGTTGTAGCCGCTTCCCGCGACCTTCCCGTTGCCGTTCGCACGGCCGGAGCGGTCTGCGCCACGAGTGCCCGGGCGCCGCCCACCGGTCTTACGAGCAGCTGCAACGTAACGGGACAACTTATCACGAAGCTGGGCGGCGTTGCCGTCCGCCAGGTCGATCTCGTACGTGACGCCCTCGAGCGCGAACTCGACTGTCGTAATGTCTTCAGCTTCCTC
>JBOHFU010000364.1:0-4284 GCA_050699675.1 Pseudonocardiaceae bacterium | reverse complement strand
GTCGGGGACGTTCGCAGGATCAAGGATCTGGTGGACTGCTACGCCGGTGTGGTGCTGCTGGCCAAGCAGCTCGTGACGCTCTACGAGGACGTCCAGGAGTTCTGGGTGGCCGAACGGAACGGTGTGCTGGTGGGCTGCGGGGCGCTGCACGTGCTCTGGGAGGACCTGGCAGAGATTCGCACCTTGGCCGTACACCCGAACGCAGTGGGCCAGGGGGTGGGACACGCGCTGGTTGCGCAGTTGGTCGAGCACAGCCGGACGCTGGGGCTGCGCCGCGTCTTCGTGCTGACCTTCGAGGAGTGCTTCTTCTCCCGGCACGGGTTCCAGGTCATCGAAGGGACCCCAGTGACCCCGGAGGTCTATGACGAGATGCGCCGCTCGCACGACGAAGGCGTCGCGGAGTTCCTCGACCTGCCCTACGTCAAGCCCGATACCTTGGGCAACACCCGCATGCTGCTCGAGTTGTGATCCGGGTCAGTCTGCATCGCCGCCTGCGGCGTCACCGCCACGGATCGAGTACAGCAACCCGTCGAGCTCCTCCGGCTTGGCCAGCACGTCGCGCGCTTTGGATCCTTCCGAGGGGCCGACCACACCCCGGCTCTCCAGCAGGTCCATCAACCGGCCCGCCTTGGCGAAGCCGACCCGCAGCTTGCGCTGCAACATGGAGGTGGAGCCGAACTGGCTGGTCACCACGAGCTCGGTGGCCTGCAGCAACACGTCGAGATCGTCGCCGATGTCCGGGTCGACCTCTCGCTGCTCACCCGCCTTGGCTGTGGTTACCCCGTCGGTGTACTCGGCGGTGGCCTGCTCCTTGGCATAGCTGACGACCTTGGCGATCTCGGCGTCCCCGACGAAGGCACCCTGAATGCGCACCGGCTTGGAGGTGCCCATCGGCAGGTAGAGCCCATCGCCCATGCCGATCAACTTCTCCGCGCCGGGTTGGTCCAGGATCACCCGGCTGTCGATCAGCGAGGAGGTCGCGAAGGCGAGCCGGGACGGCACGTTGGTCTTGATCAGTCCGGTGACCACGTCGACGCTGGGCCGCTGAGTGGCCAGCACGAGGTGGATCCCGGCGGCCCGGGCCTTCTGGGTGATCCGGACGACGGCGTCCTCGACATCCCGCGGGGCGGTCATCATCAGGTCAGCGAGCTCGTCGACGATCGCCATGATGTAGGGGTAGGGGCGGTACTCCCGCTGCGAGCCCAGCGGCGCCTGGATCTCGCCGGATCTCACCTTCGCGTTGAAATCGTCGATGTGGCGCACCCGGCTGGCCTGCATGTCCTGGTAGCGCTGTTCCATCTCGTCCACCAGCCAGGCCAGCGCCGCGGCCGCCTTCTTCGGCTGCGTGATGATGGGTGTGATCAGGTGCGGGATGCCCTCGTAGGGGGTGAGCTCCACCATCTTCGGGTCGATCAGGATCATCCGGACCTCGTCGGGGGTGGCCCGGGCCAGCAGCGAGACGAGCATCGAGTTCACGAAGCTCGACTTGCCCGATCCGGTGGAGCCGGCCACCAGCAGGTGCGGCATCTTGGTCAGGTTCGCGGTGACGAAGCGACCCTCGATGTCCTTACCCAGCCCGATCACCATGGGGTGCTGGTCCCGGCCGGAGGCAGACGAGTGCAGCACGTCGCCCAGCCGCACCATCTCCCGGTCGCTGTTGGGTACCTCGATGCCGACCGCGGACTTGCCCGGGATGGGGGCCAGCAGCCGCAGGTTGTCGGTGGCCACCGCATAGGCGATATTGCGGGTCAGCTGGGTGATCTTCTCCACCTTCACCCCAGGCCCCACCTCCACCTCGTAGCGGGTGACGGTCGGACCTCGGGTGAACCCGGTGACCTGAGCGTCCACCGAGAACTGGTCGAGTACCCCGTTGATCGCCTCGATCATCGCGTCGTTGGCCTTGCTCCGGGCCTTGGGCGGATCGCCCTTGAGCAGCAGACCCGGTGGGGGCAACTGGTAACCACCCTCGACAACCCGGTGTGCCGACATGCTTGCGCGCGGCTTGTCCTCGACCGGCGCGGTAGTCGCCGGTGCCGCAGGCCCGGCCGATGTCGCGGCAGCGTCGTCGACCTCAGTGTGGATCTCCGCGGCCTGGGCGGCCTGCCGGCGCCGGGAGGGGCGACGTAGCCGGGTGACGGCGGGATCAGCGCCGGTCACCGTGGCATCAAGGTCCTCTCCCGCGCCGGAGTCGGTGTTGCTATCGGGGTCCTGATCCGGTGCTGCTCTCCACAGCGTGCGGATCCGGCCGGGCACCGCACGGACCGCAGTCCCGGTCAGCACCAGCAGCCCGTAGCCGGCCAGCAACGTCAACAACGGCGCCGCCACCCAGACGGTGAACCCATCAGCCAAGGGGTCAGCGACCAGGAACCCGATAGCGCCGGCGGCGTGGGACCGTCCCACCGCGTCGGCGGGCGCGCCAGCCGCCAGGTGCCACAGGCCGAGCGTCCCCAACGTCAGCAGCAGGGTGCCGACCGTGCGACGGGGCCGGGCCGCTGGGTCGGACTCGGTGCGCATCAGGGCCACCGCGACCCCGGCGAACACCACCGGTATCCCCAGTGATGCGGTACCGAACACGGCCCGCAAGGTGTGCTGCACACCGACGCCGACCGGTCCGCCGGCGGTCCACCACACCGCGGCGGCAATGACCACGGCGAGCGCCACCAGACCGAGCGCCAGGCCATCCCTGCGGTGCGCAGGCTCGAGTTCACGGGTCCGCCCCAACGCCTTGGCGATTCCGCCGGCGCACCGAGCCAGCACCGACCACATGCCGGACAGGCCCCGGCCCAGGATGCGACTTCTCCGGGTGCCTCTGCCCGACGCTGGGCGCCGGAGCGGCTGGCGCACGGTGGACCGCGAGCGCGGCCTGCTGGCCGGGCTCCTACTCCGAGAACTCTGAGACCGCCGGTTCATCGTCTTCGTGGTCGTCCCTCCCCGGGGCGTGTCATGCTGCTTGGTCATGGTCGCCTGGAAGGGTGTCGCAGCCTCTGCGACACGCCGGAGCACCGCACGGCCACGTGTGCCACTCGCGGCCCGGCTGCTGATCGTGCTCGGCCGCCTGGTTACCGCCCTGACCGGCAGCCTCGACGTGTCCGGCGCGCTGCCCGAGTCGCTGCGGGGTCGCCCGTTCCTGCTCGCTGCCAACCACATCGGGGTGTTCGACGCGGCGGTGCTGCTGGCGGCCTGCCATCGGATCGGCGTCGCGCCCCGATTCGTCACCAACGCTGGACTGTTCCATACCCCGTTGATCGGCTGGCTGCTGAGCCGAGCTGAGCACCTGGGTGTCGATCCACTCACTGCCGGCTGTGCGGTGCGAGGCACAGCGCTGCTACCGCAACTCGGCTCCGATCGGCCGGTACTGATCTACCCCGAGGGCCGGATCAGCGCCGACCCCGACTTGTGGCCAGACCGCGGCCAGACCGGGCTCGCCCGGCTGGCCCTAGCCACTGGGCTGCCGGTACTGCCGCTGTCCCAATGGGGAGCGCAGGAGGTGATCCCCGCAGCCACCCCGCCCGTACGCAGCGTCTCCGGCATTGCGAGGTTGACCATGGTCTGGCTGCGTGCTGTACACCCCCAGCACCGGGCCCGCTTCCGGGTGCATGTCGGCTCCCCGGTCGACCTCACTGGGCTCTGCTCGGGGCGGCCCGGCGACGCGATGCGGGCGCACACCAGGATCATGCTGGCCATCACCGCCGGGCTGGTGCCGCTGCGAGCCGACCAACCCAGCAGACCACATTACGGTGACCCGACTCGTCCTCTCGGCCGCCCCAGCCCGTGGCGCCCACCGCAAGACAACCCGCCTGTTAACACCCAGCATCCTGGATGATCAAGCCGGGTCATGGGCGGGTCCGTTCGGGTCCGAGATCCGTTCCAACCCGGCCACGAGGACCTCGAGCCCGAACTCGAAGCGTTCTTCGACGCTGCCCGCGGTGAGCGGACCGGCGAGCGCCACGAGGTGGGGGAACCTGTCATGGGGCAGCGCGGCGAAGTAGTCACGGATCTGACGGGTCAGCTCCACCGGGGCTGGGGCTTCAGGAGCATGGCCAGCCCACGTGCTCGCCTCCAGCGCCAATGCCGAGATGTAGGTGGCGATGAGGTCACCAGCAAATGCCGCCACCCGATCGGACAATCCACCCGCGCGCAGGATCGCCAGCATCCCTTCCATGACGCGTAGCGCGTTGGGTCCGGTCGGGACCTTGGTCGCGATAGCCAGCTGGGCGCTGCCCGGGTGGTCGGTCATGACCCGGACCATCGAGCGCATCAGCTCCTTGAGCTGCTCCCGCCAGT
>JBOHFU010000363.1:0-4297 GCA_050699675.1 Pseudonocardiaceae bacterium | reverse complement strand
CGTTTGGCCTGCCGGATCACCCCAGCCGCCACCAGCTGGTCATAGCGGTCGTCGACCGCGGGAACGATCCGCGCGACGACCTTGCCTCGGTCGGTGACCTCGACCGTTTCGCCCGCGCGGACCAGCGCCATGACCTTCGCCGTGCGTTGGGAGAGTTCCCGCATTCCGACGGTCGGGTGTCCATGGTCTCGATCGGCAGCTGCTGTCACGCTGTACATGTTACTACATGAACAGCGAGTCTTTCTCACAGCGAGCCAGCTCGCCTCGCGAAGACCGGCGCCGCTCTGCACACCCGGCTGCTGACGGAGTGGTCCTTCGGAGAGTCGTTCACGCGTTCCACCAGGGATCGGACGAAACCTCTGCCATCTGGCAGACGTTCTGACGAGGGCCATCGCGGAGCATGGCGGCATGGAGAACACCTGGGCTTACCTGGCCGTATCTTCGACTGTGAGTGATGATGTCTCCGCCGTGTCCCCGGGAGGCACCCGTTACCTCCCGACTGGGGTAGTCACCTTCCTCTTGGGCGACGTCGAGGGTTCAACTCGTCTCCGGGAGGGTGACGAGGAGGTGATGGGGGCGGATATCGCCCGCCACTCTCAACTGCTCGACGCGGCGATCACGCTCCACGGTGGGGTGCGGCCGGTGGAACAGGGCGAGGGCGACAGTGTGGTGGGTGCGTTCGCCCGGCCGTCGGATGCGCTGGCCGCGGCCCTCTACGCGCAGCGTGCTTTCGCCGAGGAACCGTGGGCGGAGGGTCGGGCGCTGCGGGTCCGGCTGGCGTTGCACACGGGGGAGGCGCAGCTCCGTGGCGATAACCGTTACGTCGGACGGGCGGTCATTCGCTGCGCCCAGCTGAGCGCCGTCGCCCATGGTGGGCAGATCGTGCTCTCCGGCGTCACCCGCGACGTGGTCGCTGATCGCCTCCCCGACAGTGTGACCCTGCGGGACCTCGGCTCGCACCGCCTGAAGGACCTCGGCCAGCCAGAGCGGGTATGGCAGCTGTGCCATCCCGACCTGATGACCGATTTCCCGCCGCTGCGCTCCCTCGATGCGGTCGTCAATAACCTCCCGACCCAGCTCACCACGTTCGTGGGACGGGATGTGGAGCTGGCCGAGTTGGGCCGGGCGTTCGAAGCGGCGCGACTGGTGACCCTCACGGGGGCTGGGGGTTGCGGCAAGACGCGCCTCGCCCTGCACGCTGTCGCCGAGGTCGCGGAGCGCCACCCGGATGGGGTGTGGTGGGTCGAGCTGGCGCCGGTGTCGGCCGCCGACTTCGTGCCCTACGTGGTGGCCCGCACCTTCGGACTGAGGGAGGAGGCGGGCCGCCCGGTCATCGACACGCTGAGCGAGCAACTCGCCGGCCTCGACGCCCTGGTGATCCTCGACAACTGCGAGCAGGTCCTCGAACCCAGCGCCCGGCTGGTCGAAGCGCTGCTGCGGGCGGCGCCGGCGTTGCGGGTCGTCGTGACGAGCCGGGAGCCGCTCGGGGTCCCGGGAGAGTTGACCTGGCGGGGTGCCGTCACTCGACAACCAGGCCGGGGCGCGGTTGTTCGTGGAGCGGGCCGCCCTCGTGCGGCCGGGATTCACCGTAGAGGGCGACGACGCCGAGGTAGTGGGGCAGATCTGCCGGCGCCTCGACGGTTTGCCCCTGGCCATCGAGCTGGCCGCCGCCCGGGTTCGCATGATGCCCCCGGCTGGGATCGCCGCGGCCCTCGACGACCGGTTCCGCCTCCTCACCGGCGGGGGCCGGACCGCGCTGCCCCGCCAGCAGACGCTCGAGACCTCGGTGGCATGGAGCCACGAGCTGCTCGACGATGCCGAGCGCGCGCTGCTGCGCCGCCTGTCGGTGTTCGCCGGCGGTTTCACCCTCGATGCGGCCGAGAGCGTCTGCGCCGGCGAGATCGTGGATCGCTACGCGGTGCTGGATATCCTCTCCCGCCTGGTGGACAAGTCCCTCGTCCAGGCTGACGTCGACCAGGCGGAGGGCCGTTACAGCCTGCTCGAGACGATCGGGTACTTCGCCCGGGGACAGTTGGTGGGCGCGGGAGAGAGCGACGCGACCCGGGAACGCCATCGGGATTTCTTCCTCGCCTTGGCGGAACGGGCCGAGCCGGAGTTGGCCCTGGCCGGCGGCCCCGCGTGGCTGAAGCGCCTCGAACAGGAGAGTGACAACCTCCGAGCCGCCGCGCAGTGGTGTGATGCCACCGGGGCCTACGAACCGTTCCTGCGTCTCGTCACCGCCCTCACCCTGTTCTATGAGATGCACTCCCACCTCCAAGCCGGAGGCCGGCGGTTCGCCCAGGCCCTGACCCGCGAACGAAGGCCCCTCGGCGCTTCGGGCCCGGGCGCTGTGGGGAGCGGCCCACGTGGCGCTCTACGGCGGCGACTTGGAGTCCATGGGGCGATACGCCCCGCAGGCATTGGAGATGGCCGAGGAAGTCGGCGACGAATGGGCGATCGGCCGGGCCCTCAACACCAACGGACTCGTGGCAGCCTGGCTGCGCCCGGAACCGGAGCAGGGCCGCGTCCTGATCCAGCGGAGCATCGCCCTTGGCCAGAAGCTCGGAGACCACTGGACAGTTGCGGCTGGGTGGAAGCTGATGACGGTCGCCTGGATGATCCAGGACGACTACCAGGGGCTCGCCCCCGCGCTGGCCGAACTCCGTCGGGTCGGCGAGCTTCTGAGCCACCCGTACCCCATCGCCTGGTATCACACCACCGTAGGATGGGCGAGCCTGCACCAGGGGGACTTCGCCACCGCGGAGCGGGCCTTGGAAACCTCGCTCGACTACGACCGGGAGATCGGGGGAGCCTCCACCGCCGGGATCGCCATGGCGTTGCTTGGCGAGCTCGAGTCTCTGACTGGCCGTTACGACGCGGCCGAGGCACGCCTGGGTCCGTTCCTCGGGCGGGCGGCTGCCACCGGCGACTACCTCGGGGTGCCGTTCGGCGTGCCGGTGCTCGCCCGGCTCCTGGTCGGCCGCGGGGCGCCGGCCGACGCCCGCGCGATGGTCGAAGCGTTTGTTGAGTTCGTGCGCCCACTTGGCTTTCCCTACCACGTCGCCCAGGGGCTCTGGGTGCTCGGCGCCGCCCAGCTCACTACCGGTGCTCTCGGGGCCGCCGAAGCGGCCCTTATCGAAGCGAAGGAGCTCGCCACGGCGATCAGCAACCCCTGGCTGGCCGCGCACGCCAACCATCACCTCGGCGAACTCGCCCGCCGCCGGGATGACCCGAGCCAGGCCGAGGATCTGCACCACGAAGCTCTGACGCTGCGGGCCCGGGCCGGCCTGCGCCCAGGCGTCGCCGAGTCACTTGAATCGCTGGCCGCGCTGGCCACCGACCAGGAGAGTTTTTCTGAGGCAGCCCGCCTGTTCGGTGCCACCTCAGCCATGCGGGCCGAGATCGGCTTGGCCCGCTGGCCGGCGGACCAGGCCAGCTACGACACCGATGTGGCCAGAGCCCGAGACGCCCTCGGCGAGCACGCCTTCGATGCTGTCTGGGCCGAAGGGGAGGCGCTCACCGTCGACGAAGCGGTCACCTACGTATCCCGGGCCCGAGGTGAACGCAAACGCCCGTCCAGCGGATGGGCCAGCCTGACCCCCACCGAACTCGAGGTCGTCAAACTCGTTGCTAAAGGCCTCACCAACCCCGAAGTTGGCGAACGCCTCTTCATCGGACGGGGCACCGTGAAAACCCACCTCGCCCACGTCTTCACCAAACTCGGCATCGCCACCCGATCGGAACTCGCCGCCGAAGCGACCCGCCGCGGTGTGCGGCGGCAACAGCGGGACGAAGAGACAAGCAAGCTGGGCGCTCCTCACGAGCGCAGATAGCCGCCGAGGCCACCGGACGCGGACTCGGTCCGTGTACCGGCACCGACACTGCCCCCTTGAGCACTCAGCCCGACCGCTGACTCGGTTGCGCCCAGCCACCGAGTCAGCTCAGCGAAATTTGATTAACCGGTACAAGGGTAAAGAGCCGAAGATGAGAACTCAACCGAAAGCCCTATTTGTCCGCGCCGCCGAACCGAGCGGGGTAGCACCCACTGTTTTGTCGACTCGTTACGAGCGTAAAATGGCCTCGAATATTCTGAGGGTCGTTATGGAGCACCAGCGGCTGGCTGCGGATGCATCCTGTATTTCTCATCCCTGCGACAGCTGCATGGAGGTCCACCGAGGGCGCGTCATGCGGTTCGTCGCCCGAGGCGTCCCGGTCGAGTTCGTACTTCCAGCCTTCCCTGCCAAGTCCCCAAATAATTCGAAAGTACTCGGTCCGACGCCCGACATGGCAGAACGGC
>JBOHFU010000362.1:0-4304 GCA_050699675.1 Pseudonocardiaceae bacterium | reverse complement strand
ACATGAAGTGAAGGGGTTTGGGTAGCCGATCGCCAGCGATGGGCAGCCCGCAGATCCGTCCGGAGGTCAGATGGAAGGTTTGCGGCCGTCGGAGGCTGAGGTCGGGCTCGTCCCTGCGTCGGCGAGCGGCGATGTGACCCTCGTCGACGGGCTCACCGCACTGGTCAACGAGGTCTACGCGGTCGCCGAGGAGGGGCTGTGGCTCGACGGCGTCGCGAGGACGACGAGTACCGAGCTCGCCGGTCTGATCAGGGCAAGCGAGCTCGCGGTGGCGCGGCGTGAGGGCGCCATCGTGGGATGCGTGCGGGTCCAGCGGCTGGACGGCGATCGCGGCGAGTTCGGCATGCTGGCGGCCAAACCGGCCCAGCGTGGTACCGGCGTCGGCCGCGCCCTGCTCCGCTTTGCAGAGGAGCTCAGCGCAGCCAGGGGCCTGCGGATGATGCAGCTGGAGCTACTCGTCCCGCGAGACTGGACGCATCCGAGCAAGACGTTCCTCGAAGGCTGGTACACGCGCAGCGGCTACCGCTTGATCCGCACCGATCGGCCGGAGGACGCCTTCCCCCATCTGGCGCCACACCTGGCCACGGCATGCGACTACCGCATCTACCACAAGGCACTCCCACCTCGGCCGTGTCCTACCAGGCAAGCCGGGAAGAGCCACTTCCCGGGCGGGCGCCCAGAATGCCTTGACGCTCGTGGATTCGAAGACCTTCCGGACTGAAACTGTCCGCCGCCGCTCGTATGGTGCGCTCATGACGACAACAGCAGACGCGACGATCGACTGGACCCACGAGTGCGTCGAGCAGCTCGACTGGCACTGGCAGCTACAGCTGCGACCTCGGCTAGTGGGTCTTACCGACGCCGAGTACCTGTGGGAGCCGGTGGCGGGGTGCTGGAGCATCCGGCCCCGGGGCGAGGCGACCTCGGCGATGGCCGCCGGGGCCGGGAACTGGGTGGCCGACTTCGACATGCCCGAGCCCGACCCCGCACCTATCACGACCATCGCCTGGCGCCTCGGCCACATTTCCATCGGGCTGTTCGCGATGCGGGCCAGCGCCCACTTCGGTGACGGCTCGGTGTCGTACCAGACCACCGACTGGCCGGCCACCGCGGCCGGCGCCCTCGACCTGCTCGACCGCTCGTACGAGGCCTGGACCTCCGCCGTGCGCGCCCTCGACTCCGACAGCCTGGCCCGGGCCGTCGGCCCCGCCGAGGGCGCCTGGGCCGACCACTCAATGGCGGCCCTCATCCTGCACATCAACCGCGAAGCGATCCACCACGGCGCGGAGGTCTCGCTGCTGCGCGACCTGTACCGCGCGTCATTCGCGACGGGGTGATGCCGGTCGGGAAGACGAAGGACGTCGGCTGATAGATCGGGGTTGCAGTGTCATACGGTCAGCAATACGTTGATGACTATGGCTAGCAAACAGGTCACCATCACGGTGGACGAGGAACTACTTACCTGGTTCGAGCAGAAGGCCGCTCAGACCGGCAGCAAGCTCTCGCCGACCATCGCCAGGGCCGCACGGAACTGGATGCTGTGGGAAGACGCCGCCCGGTTGGCTGAGGCTGACCAGCGCGCCGGCCGCAACACCGCCAACCACGCCGAAGCTGAACTCGCCGCCCAGCGCGAAGCCGAAGCTACCGAAGCCGGACGGGGACACGCCGCGTGAGGCAAGGGCAGGTCTGGCAGTTCGAGCGCGACCGTCCGTCCAAAGAGGACGATCCCCGCACGCCCTACCGCGTTGTCGTCAGCGCCGACTACCGATTACCTCCGGAGCGCCGATGGGTCCTCACGGCCCCCATTGTGTCCACGCTGGACGTCGACACCCCGGTTGCCGTCCGACTCCAGCCCGACGACCCCGTCAAGGGGTTCATCCGCGCCGACGAGGTAACCCGCACCTACGTACCGTGGCTGACCGGACCGGTAGGAAAGATCACCGTGGCCACACTCGACGCGCTCGCCACCGCACTCCGCACCGAGATGGACCTATAACCCCAGCCAAATTCGTAGCACGCGGGATGGCAGCGCCGGCGTCGTGGTTACGCGCCCGGTAAGCGCTCGGGGGTTCGCCGACGAGCTCGGTGAAACGCGAGCTGAACGAGCCCAGCGAGGTGCAGCCGACCGCCACGCAGACCTCGGTCAAGAGTCGCCCAGAAGCTGCTGGATGCGGTCAGCAGGCTGTTGCGGCAGGAGTCATTGCCGGGCCCTACCGCAGGGCGCGTAGCCTGCACAAAACTGGTGTCACCGAGCGTATCTGGGGAAGCACCTTGACAACCGCTGACGGTATCGCCCAATCGCAGGAGAGCCCGCTGCAGGAGGAGTGGTTGTTCACCGGCCGCCGCGCGGTCTTGGCGCGGATCCTGGCCTGGATCCGCACGGAGGCGCCCGGTGCGTTTGTGGTGACCGGATCTGCGGGCAGCGGGAAGTCCGCTGTGGTGGGGCGCATCGTTGCGCTATCCGAGCCCTCGCAGCGACGAGTGGTGCTGGAGCACGCTCCCCTTGAGCCGGAGGATCCGGACCCCGGCATGGGTTGCATTGACGCGGCGGTGCACCTGCGGGGCATGGGAGCCCACGACCTCGCGACCGTCCTAGCAGACCGTCTCCAGCTGCCCGCACCGGCGAGCTGCCGGCAGTTGATCGAGGCAGTGGCGACGATGGCCTACCCGCCGGTCCTGGTGTTCGACGGGTTGGACGAGGCGATCCCCGAGCAGGCTACCGAGATCGTGACAGACTTGCTGGTGCCGCTCAGCGTGTTGGCGAGCGTGCTGCTCGCGATCCGGCACGAGGAGTTCGGGCGGCGCTCGCCGCAGTCCGGCCAGCAGGCCGCTGTCCGGCTGGGTGAACTGTTCGGCGGCAACGCGTCGGTCGTTGATCTGGACGTCGAGCCGGACACCAGGCAAGACATCGAGCGGTACCTGACCCGTCGGCTGCGCTGCGCCGGCCTGGCCGATCTCGTGCCGCAAGTGGCGCCGGTGCTCGCCAGGAAGGCGGTTACCCGGCAGGGTGGGTTCCTCTACGCCCGCATCGTGTTCTCCCAGATTGTGCGTGGGGTCATCGACGCCCATGCGCCGGGCTGGGAAGGACAGCTTGCCGCGACGACCGCCTGGGCGCTGGAGCACGACCTATCGAGTGAGACCCTGGTGCGTGACGGGGTGGAGCTTCCTGACGCCGCCAGGGAACTGCTGCGCGCGCTCGCCTGGGGGATGGGCCGGGGGCTGCCGGGACGAGGAGTGTGGGAGGCCGCGGCCACCGCACTGAGCCCGGCCGGTGTCGAGTATCGCGCCGCCGACCTGGACTGGGTGCTCGAACACCACGGATGCCACATCGTTGAAGACGAACAGGACGGTGAGCCGGTCTACCGGCTCTCGCACCGTACGTTCGTCGAGCATCTCGTCGAGTCCTCCCCGAACGTGGCCGGCTGCGCGGCGGGCCAGGCACTGGCCGAAGCGCTGGTCGCGTTGGCCCACAAGCAGACCCGCCACGGCGATGAGTGCAGTCCTTACCTGCGACGTCACCTGCCCAGACACGCCGCGCGCGCAGGCCCCGCCGGGGTTGCCGCGCTGCGCCGGCTGGCCGAGACCGACCCCGAGTTCTACCTGCCCGGCCTCGCGGCGGCGCTGTGCGACTTCGTCGCCTATCTCCTCGTGGTGGGCGACCGCGACGCTGCGCTGATCACCACCCAGCACGCTATCGAGACCTACCGGGCACTGGTGGACGCGAACCCCGATACCTACCTACCCGGCCTCGCAGCCGCCCTGGGCAGCCTCGCCGCTCAGCACGGCGATCTGGACCAGCATGACGTCGCCCTGATCCCCGCCCAGGAGGCAGCTGACATCTGCCGGCAGTTGACCGAGACGTCCGCCGAGGTCTACTTCACCAACCTGGTCATTGCGCTGAAAACCCTCACATACCACCTCGCGGCACTCGACCAGATCTCCGCTGCTGTCGACGTCTACACCAGCGACATCGAGACCTTCGCCGCGTCGCCGGCCGCCAGAGATGCGTTGATCATCGAGCGGGCCGGGTTCCACATCAACCACGGTGATGCGTCCACCGGGCTGCGTGAGCTCGTCACCCTGCTGACGTTGGATGACGGCCAGACACCGGACGCTGTCATGCTGGCCGCGCGCAATGTCCTGCGCGCGCACCGCTTTCGGGACTCAGTCGCCGTCAACCGGGTCTGGCAAGAAGTCACCGGGACCGAACAACCGGACTGGCTTTTCCTCACCCTGGCCCAGATCGGTCTCGTCACCGAGTGGGTTACCGCGCCGAACTGGGCGCAGTCGAAAGACTTCTTCGT
>JBOHFU010000361.1:1988-4309 GCA_050699675.1 Pseudonocardiaceae bacterium | reverse complement strand
TGCCCCGGTATCGGCTGCTGCCCGACGAACTGCTGGCTGACTACAGCAAGAACTGGTCATCACGGGACGCCGGCGGTCCGATCGGCTGGTTGCAGATTCTCGCTACCGGGCAGGAGGTGCCGACCTACCTCAAGGAGAACTGGGACACCGACTGGGGCAAGCTCATGGTCATCCAGCCCCGGGTGCGCGACGCCGAGGCACCTACGCTGCGGACCGGCACCGAGGTGCGCAGCGGCTGGTGGTCACCGGGGCCGCTGCGCAGCGGAGGCCAGACCGCGGAGATCTCCCAACTGGGTCGCTGATAAGAAGGGCCCCTCGCGGAAACGAGGGGGAGGTGTTCCGCGAGGGGCGGCGGATCCGGCTGGGGGTCCCGAACCCGCACCTCATTGTGCCACCTTCAGACTCCCCCATGCGAGTGATCCCTCGGCGTGGCGCACAGATTTTCCCTGGCGCGTCGCCGCTACCACTCGTCCGGGTCAGTGGCGGATCAGCATCGGAAGATCACCGTGCGTTGCACAATGAAGTTGATATATGTGGCAGTGCCCGGTGCGACGACGAACGCGGCCGTGATCTCACCCCGCATCGGCGGCAGCAACGCGAGCATCACCGCGTTCATCTCGACCTGAACGACGAAGGTGATCCGGTGCGCCACCGGACCACCCGTTACCCTCCCCGCCGTGGCCGCTGCCTCCGGTTCGGAACCGACCACCGCGTGGCGGGCTGTGAGGTGGCAGGCGGGAGCGCTGGCCGGGCTGGCTGTGCTGGCGCTCGCCTGCGCGGTCGGTGTGCTGCTCGCCCCGGTGATCGTCGACGACCCGGTGGTCAGCTGGCCCCGGGCCGGTGAGCAGCCCCGTTCAACCGTGCTGCCGCTGGTGCCCTACCGCCCGTTGAGCCTGGACGCCAGGGTGCCGTGCGCGGCGCTGGCCGCGCTGGACCAGCGAGCCGAGGGCGGCGACGCGCTGCGCACCCTGCCCACCCCCGCCGTGCCGTCCGACCAGATAGATCTGGCGGACGAGCAGAGCTGGATCAATCAGGGCCTGGTCATCGGAGCGCACCGCGGCAACGTGGCGATCACAGCCTCCGGCGCCACGCTGCTGCGGGAGGTACTGCCCGCGTCCGGGTGCACCTATCGCATCATGGCCAGCGCCGGCTGGGTGCGGGTGCTGCGCGACGGCGAACAGCGAGCCGCCGCCCAGCTGCAGGTACCCGAGGTCGGCGAGCTGTCCACCGACCTCGAAGGCCACCCGGCGGCCGAGGGTCTGGCGGTGTCGCTGCACACCGATGCCCGCTATGAGTCCAGGCCGACCGCGCTGAAGATCGGCCTGCTGGTGGCCCACGGCGCCGCCCTGCTGGTGTTGCTCGTGCTGGCCTGGCGGTGGTGGGGCGGCAGGACAGTGCCCATCCATGGACCTAGCCAGCCTCCGTTACTGCGGCGAACCAGACCTCGGGCCGCTGACCTGGTGCTGGTGGCGGTCTCGGCGGTGTGGGTGCTGCTCGCTCCGACGAACTTCGATGACCCGTGGTATCTGCTGATGGCCCGCGGTGCCAACACCTCTGGCTCGATCGGCAACGCGATCTACATGTTCAACGTGACCGAGAACCCCTTCGTGGCCAGCCAGTACGTGCTGCAGGCGTGGGGGGCGGTCGGTGGGTGGGACCTGGCGTGGATGCGGGTGGTGCCGCTGGTCTACGGGCTGGTCACCTGGGTGCTGCTGCGCCTGTTCCTGGTCACGGGCTTCGGTCGCGAGCTTGGCACCGGCCGGGCGGTGTGGGCGCTGCTGGTGGCGTACCTGCTGTGGTGGCTGCCCTACGGGATGACACTGCGTCCGGAACCGCTGATCGTGCTGTTCGCTGCCGCGACGCTGTTGCTGGCCGAGGTGGCCCGGCAGCGCCGCTCGGTCGGCGCGCTTGCCGCGGCTACCGCGACCGCCGCGCTGGCGGTATCGGTCTCCCCTTCTGGGCTGGTTGCCGCGGCGCCGCTGGTGCTGGCGCTGCCCTGGCTGTGGGCCTGGCTGCGCGGGCAAACGCGGGTGGCACGGGTAGCCGCGGTCGGGTTGCTCGGCGCCGCGGGCACCAGCCTGGTGCTGGTGGGATTCGCCGACGCCACGCTGGGCGACGTGCTGGAGTCCACCGCGGTGCACCAGCGGTACTACCAGACTTACTCCTGGTACGAGGAGTTCGTCCATTACCGGACAGTGCTCAGCCTGACGGACTCCAGCCAGTGGGCGCGGCGAGCGCCCGTCGTGCTCACCATCGCGGTCCTCGTGGTCGTCGCACTGAGCGGCACCCGCCGACGCACTCTTTCCCGCGGAGGCGGCATT
>JBOHFU010000361.1:0-1888 GCA_050699675.1 Pseudonocardiaceae bacterium | reverse complement strand
ACCCGCCGACGCACTCTTTCCCGCGGAGGCGGCATTATGACTGCCTGGCGGACCAACGGCGACCCGGTGCGCCAGCTGTTGCTGAGCAGCGCGGTCTGCTCGGCGATAGCCCTGGCGCTCCTCGCGCCGACACCGACCAAGTGGGTCAACCACTTCGGAGCGGTAGCGGCCGCGCCCACCGTGTTACTTGCCGCAGCTCTGTTGCGCGCCCCGATGGGTCGCCAGGTCGGTGCCATCGCGGCCACCGTCGGGACGGCGGTGCTGGTGGGCGCGGTGTCACTGAGCTTCGCCGGGCCGAACCTGTGGCGGCCCTACTCCGACCGGGGCCAGCCCTTCGGCAACCACCTCAACGCCGCGCTGCATTGGCCCGACCTCGCGAGCCTGCGCCCCAGGCTGGGGCCCGTGCAGCTGGCCAACCCCACGCTGTGGGTGGGAGTGGCGCTCGCAGCGGCCTGCTGGGTGTGGTGGTGGCGCCGCCGCGGTCGCGACTCCGTGGTGACTCCCGACTGGGCGGTGTTGCTGACCGGTTCGACCGCGATCGTGGTGATGACCCTCGCCGTCTTCGTGTGGGCACCGCTGCGCCAATACCCCGGGTGGTCGGTAGCCCTGTCGGCTGTTCGAGCGGTGCAGGGCGAGCCATGCGTGCTGGCCGACTACGCGCAGGTCCTCGTCGATACCGCGGCGCAGCCGGTTCCGACCGGTCCGGCGATCACTGACGGAGCGTTCGCCGCTACGGCTGACGAGCCCTCACCGGCGCCGCCACCGGCTCCGGACACACAGGTCTGGCACAGTGCCGCCCAGGGTGGTCCAGAGATAGGGCGGCTCATGACACCCTGGTTCACGCTGCCCTCTCATGGGCCCGCCAATGGCGGCACCGACTTGCTGATCCCGCTGCTCGGCACCCGGACAGACCAGTGGCTGACCCTGCAGTACGCCACCACCGCCGGGCCAAACCCTGCCGTGGCCGGCACCGTCGGGCTGGCGGTGGACCCGACCGTGCCGAAGACGCAGTGGCAACAAACGGTCATCGCCCTGAACCGGCTGGTCACCCCACACCATCCGGGCCAGCCGCAGCCGTCAAGCGTGCGGCTGGTGATTCTCGACCTGGTGCCCGGCGCCGACAGCTGGCTTGCGGTAGGCCAACCGCGGCTGGCGCAGTGGCGTCCGCTGGCGACCTCGATCGCCGCAACGCCGGTCTATGTCGACCAGGTCACCGCCACCTTGCTGCCCTGCGTCGACCAGGTCGGGGTCGAGCACGGGATCGCGCGGACGCCGGAGGTGCTGGTGCTGGGCGACGAACGATTCCCCCGGCACTTCCTCGACCTGATGTTCGAGGTCCACCGCGGCGGTACCCAGGTGCCGGCGGACCGCTCCGCGACAACAGTGCGGGTGCCCACCCGGCTGATGCCCAGCGGCCCGCCCACCCTGCCCTGGGGCCGAGTCGAGCGGGTGGTCTACGACCACCCCGTCGGGCTGGCCGACCTGCGCGTCGAGGCGCTGCGGCGCTCTGGGTGGACGCGGCTTGCCACCCTGGCCGACGAGAGCTATCACGGGGATCTCGCGAGAACGCGGCGCTCAGAGGTCCCGCCGGGTGATCAGCCAGGCCAGAGCGTCCAGCTCGGCGGCGGTGTGCGTCCGCGGGCGGGCTGACCACGGCGATGGTCAACGACTACCTGGACGGTAACTACGCTCCGGTGCGGCAGGAACACACCATCACCGAATTGGCGGTGACGGGCACCATCCCGGAGCATCTCGACGGGCGGTACCTGCGAAACGGCCCCAACCCGGTCGCCGAGATCGATCCGGAGACCTACCACTGGTTCATGGGTGACGGCATGGTGCACGGGGTGCGCCTGCGAGACGGCAAGGCCGAGTGGTACCGCAACCG
>JBOHFU010000360.1:0-4317 GCA_050699675.1 Pseudonocardiaceae bacterium | reverse complement strand
AGACGTAGTGCGGCACCGCGGCCCAGAACGAGATGGCCGGCACCCCGGCCTGCACGCAGGCGTCCTGGAAGACCCCCACGATCCCGGTCGGTCCCTCGTACTTGGACCGTTCCAACTTGAACCGGGCCGCCGAGGCAGCGTCATAGGAGGTGCCGGTAACCGGGACCGGCCGGGTGTGCGGAGTGTCGGCGAGCAGTGCGCCCAAGGTCACCACAGTGGTGATCTCCAGGTCCTGGACGTAGCGCAGCAGCTCGTCGCAGAACGATCGCCAGCGCATATTCGGCTCGATACCGTGCACCAGCACCACGTCGTAGTCCGCGCCGGGCGGATGGCACACCGACAGCCGGGTGGTGGGCCACTCGACCAACCGGGTGATCCCGTCGACCAATTTGGTAGTGGGCCTGGTGACCTGGAAGTCGTAGTAGTCCTCAGGGTCGAGTTCGGCCAGCGGCGTCGCGTCCCAGCTCAGCTGCAGGTGCTCGATCGCGGTACTGGCAGCGTCCCCGGCGTCGTTCCAGCCCTGGAACGCGGCCACCAGTACCGGGGAGCGCAGCTGCGGCAGCAACTGCCCTCCGCGGGCGGCCGGGCCGTTGCCGGAGCTGTCGGGATGGGTCACTGCGCCAGCCTACGACCCCTGGGCCGTGATGGCCCCCATGCGCTACCAGGGCAGCCCGATATCCCTGCTCTACTCTGAATCCCATGTCCCTGTCACCCCTGCTCGAAGTCCTGGCGCACCGTGTCCTGGTCGCAGACGGGGCGATGGGCACGATGCTGCAGTCCATCCCGCTGAGTCTGGACGACTTCGCCGGGCTGGAGGGCTGCAACGAGATCCTCAACGTCACCCGCCCGGACGTCGTCCGTGCTGTGCACCGGGGCTACCTGGAGGCGGGTGCCGACGCGGTGGAGTCCAACACCTTCGGCGCCAATCTGGCCAACCTGGCCGAATACGACATCGCCGATCGGATCTGGGAGCTCGCCGAGGCGGGCGCCCGGCTGGCTCGCGAGGTGGCCGACGAGTTCGCCGAACCGGACCGGCCGCGGTTCGTGCTCGGCTCGGTCGGACCCGGCACCAAGCTGCCCACCCTGGGGCACATCTCCTTCGCTGTGCTACGGGACGCCTACATCGAGCAGGTCCGCGGCCTGCTCGCCGGCGGTGTCGACGCAGTGTTGGTAGAGACCAGCCAGGATCTACTGCAGTGCAAGGCCGCGGTCATTGCTGCGCAACGCGCGATGGTCGCCGAGGGGCGCCACGTTCCGATCATCACTCAGGTCACCCTGGAGACCACCGGGACGATGCTGCTGGGCACCGAGATCGGCGCAGCGCTCACCGCGCTGGAACCCCTAGGCGTCGACTTGATCGGGCTGAACTGCGCCACCGGCCCGGCCGAGATGAGCGAGCACCTGCGGCAGCTGTCCAAGCATTCCCGGATCCCGCTGTCCGTCATGCCCAACGCCGGTCTGCCCGAGCTCGGCAAGGACGGGGCGGTGTACCCGCTGACCCCCGACGAGCTGGCCACCGCGCTGGCCGGCTTCGTCACCGATTTCGGCGTCCGGCTGGTCGGTGGGTGCTGCGGCACGACCGGGCAGCACATCGCGGCGGTGGCCGAGGCGGTGGCTGGCCTGCGACCCCGCGACCGGCGGCCGCGTCCCGAGCCGGGAGTGTCCTCGCTCTACGCCGCGGTGCCGTTTCAGCAGGACGCCAGCGTGCTGATGGTCGGCGAACGCACCAACGCCAACGGGTCCAAGGCATTCCGCGAGGCCATCCTGGACGATCGCCTCGACGACTGCGTGGAGATCGCTCGCGCGCAGACCCGCGACGGCGCGCACCTGATCGACCTCAACGTGGACTACGTCGGCCGCGACGGCGCCGCCGACATGGCGGAGCTGGCCGGGCGGCTGGCCACCGCGTCGACGTTGCCGGTGATGCTGGACTCCACAGAGCCCGAAGTGCTCCAGGCCGGCCTGGAGCGCCTCGGTGGCCGGTGCGTGATCAACTCGGTGAACTACGAGGACGGCGACGGGCCCGGCTCGCGCTACCAGCGCGCCATGAAGCTGGTCCGCGAGCACGGCGCGTCCGTGGTGGCGCTGTGCATCGACGAGGAGGGCCAAGCCCGCACCGCGGAGTGGAAGGTCCGGGTGGCGTCGCGGCTGATCGATGACCTGACCGCCAACTGGGGCATGCGCACCTGCGACATCATCGTCGACTGCCTCACCTTCCCGATCTCCACCGGTCAGGAGGAGGTGCGTCGCGACGCACTGGAGACCATCGAGGCGATCCGAGAACTCAAGCGTCGCTACCCAGAGGCGCACACCACGCTCGGGATCTCCAACGTGTCCTTCGGTCTCAACCCCGCCGCCCGGCAAGTACTCAACTCGGTGTTCCTGCACGAGTGCGTGCAGGCCGGTCTGGACACCGCGATCGTGCACGCGTCGAAGATCGTCCCGATGGCCCGGATCCCGGACGAGCAGCGTGCCGTGGCGCTGGATCTGGTCTACGACCGCCGCCGGCCGGCGTCCGAGGGAGATCCCGAGGGAGACTACGACCCGCTGCAGGCACTGATGGCGCTCTTCGAGGGCGTCTCGACCTCGTCGTCGCGGGAGTCCCGGGCGGCCGAACTGGCTGCACTGCCGCTGTTCGAGCGGCTGGAACGGCGGATCGTCGACGGGGACCGCAACGGGCTGGCCGAGGACCTGGACACCGCGCTGGAGCAGCGACCGGCACTGCAGATCATCAACGACACCCTGCTGTCCGGGATGAAGACCGTCGGTGACCTGTTCGGTTCGGGCCAGATGCAGCTGCCGTTCGTGCTGCAGTCGGCCGAGGTGATGAAGGCGTCGGTCGCGCACCTCGAACCGCATATGGAGCGGTCCGAAGACGACACCGGGAAGGGCCGGCTGGTGCTGGCCACCGTCAAGGGCGACGTGCACGACATCGGCAAGAACCTGGTGGACATCATCCTGTCCAACAACGGCTACGACGTGGTCAACCTCGGCATCAAGCAACCCATCAGCGCGATCCTGGAGGCCGCAACGGAGCACCGCGCGGACGCCATCGGGATGTCGGGACTGCTCGTCAAGTCGACGGTGATCATGAAGGATAATCTCGAGGAGATGAACTCCCGGGGTCTGGCCGACTCGTTACCGGTGTTGCTCGGTGGAGCGGCACTGACCCGCGCCTACGTGGAGAACGATCTCGCCGAGCTGTACTCCGGGGAGGTCCGCTACGCGCGGGACGCCTTCGAGGGCCTGCGACTGATGGATTCGATCATGACCAAGAAGCGGGGCGGCACGGTGCACGCCGACCCAGGGGAAGAGGCCAAGGCAGCCGAGCGCAAAGCGCGCCGGGAACGGTCATTGCGCATCGCCCAGGCGCGCCGGGCCCGGGACAGCGACACCGAGGGGCCGGCACCGGCACGCTCCGACGTCGCCATCGACGTGCCGATCCCGACCCCGCCGTTCTGGGGCTCCCGGGTCGTGAAGGGCATTCCGGCGGCCGACTTCACCGGGATGCTCGACGAGCGGGCCACCTTTCTGGGGCAGTGGGGGCTGCGCGGCTCCCGGAACAAGGACGGCCCCTCCTACCAGGAGCTGGTGGAGACCGAGGGGCGGCCCCGGCTGCGGTACTGGCTGGACCGGTTGACCACCGAAGGGGTGCTCGCGCATGCTGCGGTGGTCTATGGGTACTTCCCGGCAGTCGCGGATTCCGACGCGCTGGTCGTGCTCGCGAAACCCCGGCCCGACGCACCCGAGCGGTTCCGCTTCAGCTTCCCCCGCCAGCGCCGGGACCGGCGGCTGTGCCTGGCCGACTTCTACCGGCCGCGAGATGCTGCGGTGGCCGCGGGGGAGGTCGACGTACTGCCGGTGCACCTGGTGACGATGGGGCAGGCGATCGCCGACTACGCCGCCGAGCTGTTCGCCAAGGACGCCTACCGCGACTACCTCGAGGTGCACGGCCTGGGGGTGCAGCTCACCGAAGCGTTGGCCGAATACTGGCACCGGCGGATCCGGGAGGAACTGCATTTCGCCTCCGGGGCGGCGGTCGCCGAGGAGGACCCGGCCGACGTGGAGGCGTTCTTCAAGCTCGGATACCGGGGTGCCCGATACTCGCTGGGCTACGGAGCCTGCCCGGAACTTGAGGACCGTGCGAAGATCGTCACGCTGCTGCAGCCAGACCGGATTGGGGTCACGCTGTCCGAGGAGTTCCAGCTGCACCCGGAACAGTCCACCGACGCCCTCGTCGCGCACCACCCCGAAGCCAAGTACTTCAATGCGTGAAGGGTCGTGAGTGCGTAACAGTGTTCGAACACTGTTACGCAC
>JBOHFU010000359.1:0-4318 GCA_050699675.1 Pseudonocardiaceae bacterium | reverse complement strand
GTGGAGCTGGCGACCAGCGGCGCGGACTCATCCCGGCCGGAGCCGTTGCTTGCTGACCCGTTGCTGGCTGACCCGTTGCCTGCGGCCAGCTCGGCGACGGTCGCCACGCTCGGATCGACCGCCTCCGACACCAGCCGGACCAGCCGGGGCGGCATGGTGACGGAGGCCCAGACACCCACGCCGCCCTCACCGCGGCGCAGCCGGACAGTGATGCCATGCCGGACAGCCAGCCGGCCGACGACGAACAACCCCATCCGGCGCGACACCGAAGCGTCCACCACTGGCGGGTTGGCCAACCGCTCGTTCGCCTCGGTGAACTCCGCCTCGGTCATCCCCACACCCCGGTCGGCGACCTCAATCGTGACTGAGCCCTCCGCACCGAAGTCGCTGGAGATCATCACGTGGCTGTCCGGGGGTGAGAACTGGGTCGCGTTGTCCAGCAGCTCAGCCAGCAGGTGCACCAGGTCGCTCGCCGCCCGACCGAGCACCAGAACGACGGGTGGTTGCTGCAGCACGAGCCGCTGGTACTGCTCCACCTCGGACACCGCTGCGCGCAGCACGTCGACCAGCCGAACCGGGCGACCCGACCGATTGGCCGAGTCGGTGCCGGCGAGGACCAGCAGGTTCTCGCTGTTTCGCCGCATCCGGGTGGCAAGGTGGTCCAGCTGGAACAGGTTGTCCAGCTGTTTGGGGTCCTGCTCACCGCTCTCCAGCCGGTCGATGAGCTTGAGCTGTCGCTCGACCAGACCCTGGGTGCGGCGCGACAGGTTGACGAAGATGTCGTTGACGTTCGCGCGTAGCTGGGCCTGCTCGCCGGCCAGCCGAACCGCTTGACTGTGCACCTCGTCGAACGCCCTGGCGACTTGACCGATCTCCTCGCGGGTACTGACCGCCACCGGGGCGATCACCCGCTCGGGCATGTCGCCGTCGCGGATCCGAGCCATCGCCTCAGGCAGCCGGTCGGCGACGTCAAGTGCCGTGCGCCTGAGCACACCCAGCGACCGCAGCAGCGCCCGGATGACGAAGAAACCGACCAGCACACCCAGAGCCAGCGCGAAGAACAGGATGACCGAATTCAGCCCGGCCGAGGTGCGCACCTCGTCGCGCAGCGCCAGCGCGGTCTGATCGATCCGTTGCCGCAGCTCCTTCTCGATGGTGGCAATGTTGCCGATGACCACCTCGTTGCGCCTGTCCCATTCCTCCGGGGAGGTGTTCAGGGGGTCGCCGGCGAGACCGCGGTTGAGCACGAGTTGCAGCAGCCGCTGCCGGGACGCCTCGGCGTCGCCACCGACCTGGGCGGCGTCAGCACGATCAGCGGGCGCCAGCGCCCCGCGGAAGGCGTCCTGTTCGATGCCCAGCCGGACCGACGCCGTCCGGACATCCTCGATCTGGCCGGGGGTGAGGCGGTTGGCATAGAGGGCCGCGGAGACGATGGCGTGCTGGCGACTGATCTGCTCGCGACCAGCGAGCAGCGCGTGCTCGGCGGCGGCGTCGTTGGTGACGGCGACGTCGTCGAGCTGACGGGTGAGCGCGGCATCCAGCTCGATCAGCGGGTCAATCGTGGCGCTGTACTCGGTGACCACCACCTCGACCGGACCGAAGCCGCTGGTCACGCTCGCCCGCAGTGGTCCCAGCGCGCTGAGCTGGGCCAGCGCGGAACGGTAACCGGTGGATTGCAGGTCCGCTACCTGGTCGCCGGCCGTTGCGACCGCCTGCGAAGTGCTGTTGACGGCGGCGAACTGCAGGTTCAGCGGCTGCTGGTCCCCGGCGCGACCCTTGGCGACAAACGCCGTGGCCAAGTCCCGTTCGCGCTGCACAGCCCCGATCAGATCGGACAGCTGCTGCTGCACTTGGGCGATCTGGGAGATCCGCGCGTAGCGGGGTGCGGCGTCGGCCTGGTCAACGATCCGCAGTACACCCGCGACAAGGGCGACGATGGTCGGCACCAGCAGAACGGCGGCCAACTTGACCACCACCGGCCAGTTGCGCCAGTACCATCGGGATCGGGCGGTCTCCCGGCCGGTCATCGGCGCCGCCTCCGCGGGACTAAGCACGTCGGCGGTCACAATGCCGCCTCCGCGGGACTAAGCACGTCGGCGGTCACAATGCCGCCTCCGCGGGACTAAGCACGTCGGCGGTCACAATGCCGCCTCCGCGGGACTAAGCACGTCGGCGGTCACAACCAGCCTCCCGCGGCGGCCGAGAGTCGCGAGTTACTCGCTGGCACAGTGGGGTCCCTCCCCGGGTTTGACGATGGCCGGCAGACGCATCCGGCTCGCGCCAACAGGTCGCCGCGGTCGTGGGCCGCGTCCGCACTGCACGGACAGAGCACCTCTGGCACCGAGCCGGATACGCCCGATCTAGGAGACGGACGATACGACGGCCTGGGCAAGGCCTTCTCGCGGGTCTCGTAGACCGTCCTCTCTGCTAGCCGAAGGCGCCAGTACCCTGGACGCACAGCACCCGGTCGGTGGAGAAGACTTGACTAGAATGGCCGTACCCCACTCCCCTGAGTCATCGTCATAGCGCCGGTCGAGGATGGCTCACTCTTGGGTGACCGGCCGGGCCGCAGTCCTGCGTCGACGCACCTGCGACACTGATTCGCACTCGAGCCGATCACCGGCCGTGGTGCTTGGCAAGTGCGGAGGAACAGGTTGAGCTCATCTCCTGAGACCGGACCACTCATCGTCCAGTCCGACAAGACACTGCTCTTGGAAGTCGATCATCCGGCGGCCGGGGAAGCGCGCGCCACGATCGCACCCTTCGCCGAGCTCGAGCGCGCACCCGAACACGTGCACACCTACCGGGTCACCCCGCTGGCGCTGTGGAACGCGCGAGCCGCCGGCCACGACGCCGAACAGGTCGTCGACGCGCTGGTGCGCTTCTCCCGGTACGCAGTGCCGCAGCCACTGCTGGTCGACGTCGTGGAGACCATGAGCCGCTACGGCCGGCTGCAGCTGATGCACCACCCGGCGCACGGCCTGGTGCTGGCATCGCTGGACCGCGCCGTTCTCGAGGAGGTGCTCCGGCACCGCAAGATCGCCCCGATGCTGGGGGCCCGGGTCGACGACGACACCGTGCTGGTGCACCCCTCCGAGCGCGGCCGGCTCAAGCAGGCGCTGCTCAAGGCCGGGTGGCCGGCCGAGGATCTGGCCGGCTACGTCGACGGCGAAGCGCACTCGATCGAGCTAGCGGAGATCGGCTGGTCGCTGCGCGACTACCAGCGCGACGCGGTGACCGGTTTCTGGGCCGGCGGTTCCGGGGTCGTGGTGCTGCCCTGCGGGGCCGGCAAGACGCTGGTCGGGATCGCCGCGATGGCCCAAGCTCGAGCGACCACCCTGATCCTGGTCACCAACACCGTCGCCGGACGGCAGTGGAAGCGCGAACTGGTCGCGCGCACCTCGCTTTCCGACGACGAGGTCGGCGAGTACTCCGGTGAGCGCAAGGAGATCCGCCCGGTGACGATCGCGACCTACCAGATCATGACGCGCAAGTCCAAGGGCGAGTACCGCCACCTCGATCTGTTCGACTCCCGGGACTGGGGGCTGATCATCTACGACGAGGTGCACCTGCTGCCCGCACCGGTCTTCCGGATGACCGCCGACCTGCAGTCCCGCCGGCGACTCGGGCTCACCGCCACCCTGGTGCGTGAGGACGGCCGGGAGGGTGACGTGTTCTCCCTGATCGGACCCAAGCGCTACGACGCGCCGTGGCGCGACATCGAGTCACAGGGCTGGATCGCGCCGGCGGACTGCGTCGAAGTACGGGTCACCCTGACCGACGCCGAGCGGCTCGGCTACGCCACCGCGGAAAACGACGAGCGCTACCGGGTGTGCTCCACCGCCCGGAGCAAGCTGGCGGTCGTGGGCGCCATCATGGACCGGCACCCAGACGAGCCGACCCTGGTGATCGGCGCGTACCTGGACCAGCTGGAGGAACTTGGCGAGGCCCTGAACGCGCCGGTAGTGCAAGGCTCGACCCGGAACTCCGAGCGGGAGGCGCTCTACGACGCTTTCCGCCGGGGCGAAGTACGCAGGCTGGTTGTGTCCAAAGTGGCCAACTTCTCCATCGACCTGCCGGAGGCGTCCGTGGCGGTGCAGGTCTCGGGCACGTTCGGCTCCCGGCAGGAGGAAGCCCAGCGGCTGGGTCGGTTGCTGCGACCCAAGGGCGACGGGAGGCAGGCGCACTTCTACTCGGTGGTTGCCCGGGACACCCTGGACACCGAATACGCCGCGCATCGCCAGCGCTTCCTAGCCGAGCAGGGCTATGCCTACCGCATCATCGACGCCGATGACCTGCACGTCGCATAACGCCGCCC
>JBOHFU010000358.1:0-4322 GCA_050699675.1 Pseudonocardiaceae bacterium | reverse complement strand
TCCTGCAGCGACGGCGTCACCCAAGCCACCGGAAGCCAGCACCGCGTAGTAACCCGGGAGATCCACCAACCGTGTCGCACGGCTACGGCCGGTCTCCCGGTCACGTCCGATCACGACCACTCCTGAGTGGTCGTTCCCGTCGAGCGCATTGAGTCGAGCGCATTGAGCAGTGCGGGGCTGTGCGTGGTGAGCGACCTGGTAGCCCTGCTGTGCAGCAGACGACTTGAGGAGTTCGACTACGCCCGGCCAGCGTCGGATGCAGCCCGTTCTCCAAGCATCCCGTCACTCATCTGGCGGGCCGGCATGGTCGCCAGTTCACCGTCCTTGATCTCACCCAGGCCGAGCATCACTTCCCCAAAGCCACCGCGACGGATCTCGATCGCCCGGATCTCGTGCTCGGGCAGGTCCGCACCAGTAGCCGCACCGCCGGTCACGTCGCCTACTCTTCATCGGGGATGGCGGCCAGTTGAGCGCGTAGCTTCGGGACATCCAGTGTGACCACGGCCCACAGCAGGTCTAAATCCACCTCGAAGTAGCCATGCACGACGCGGTTTCGCATGCCGACGACCTGGCGCCACGGGATCTCCGGATGGCGCCGCCGGAGATCGTCCGAGACACGTGACGCGGCCTCACCGATGATCTGCACAAGGTGGACGAGAGCGAGCTGGACGATCTCGTCCTGGTCGAAGAGATCTCGTCCCTTGGCTCCTTGCGCTTCCAGCTTCTCGGCTGCCTCGAGCATGTCAGCCACCCGCTCGGCGTCGCCCCTCACAACGGTACCGCCTCCGCAAGGATGCGAGCCTGCATCCGTTTCTTCAGCCCGTTCGGAGTCGCTACTTGGGTGAATACACCCATCAGCTGCTCGACATCCAGGGCGAAGCCGGTCATGTCGAAGTAGCCGTGCCCAGGCGCGACATCGATCAGAAGATCGAGGTCGCTGCGCTCGTCGGCCTCTCCCCGGGCAACCGAGCCGAAAACACGAATGTTGGACACGCCGTAGCGCCGACCAATCGCGACGATCTCGTCATGGCGGGTGCGGAGGTCCTCGACGGTAATGCGCCGCCGGGGCGCGTGCTTCTCATCCGGCGGCAGGTCCGTCAGCAGGTGACGATGGTCGACGTTCATCATTCGATGCTCCCACGGCAACGTGTTATGCACAGCTTCCTCAAGCGCGACCGCACGCTGGTGCAGTCTCCGATGGTGTTCCGCGGAACACCATCGGGTCAGACCGGATGGGTGGACCGGCGGCGATCCAGCGTCAGACGGTGAACCGACATCCTGGCCAAGCCTACGGACATCACCGCCGTGGCGGTCCACCATCCAGCGGTTGCGGGTGTGGTAGGCCTCCGCGCACAGGTGCGGGGCGCCGAGCTCGACCAGCGATACTCGCTGGGCACGGCGAGTATCGCGCAGGACGGGCTGCCTAGCCTGTTCGGGTTGTCGGGCAACGTGCACGGGACCACGACGGTCAGGGCTGGGTGCAGCACCGGTGCGCAGCTCCCACCGCCCGCCGCGGCGCGACGGCCGGAGCCCGACGTCGGTTCCCGCAGCCGGGACCTCGGCGTGCGGCACCGCCAACGCGCAGGTCCGTGCGTAGTTTGCGGATCAAGGAATCGGACAACTCGGATAGCTCTCCGCGATCTCTGGAGATCGACATCAGATTTAAGGCAACGTCATCCGCATCAAGTCGTTGTCTTAGCAGCGTCGCCCCGTTGGGGCACCTCGGAGGGTCGTGGTGGCCCACCTGGACCTACGGGCTCTCATTGATCTCTGTTAGCGACTGATATAAGGGGACCCGATGGATGGATCTTCCACAGGCCTACTCCGGTACAAGCCAGCGGGCCAGGACGAGTTCGATCTTGAGAAGTTCTTCCGGGAAGGGCTCTCTCAGGCGTTGCGGGGAAAGACCCGACTCAACGTCATGCTCGCCGGTCGTGTCGGAGTCGGGAAAAGCACGCTGGTCAACGCCATTTTTGGCCAGCCGATCGCCCCAACCGGCGTTGGTTGTTCAATTACCCAGAATATTCAACGTTATGTTCAGCCGAACCTCCCGATTTCAGTGTACGACACCCCGGGCATCGAGCTCGGCGTAGATGCGGAGCTGATAGCGAAAACCTATCTTACTGAAATCAAGAGGCAGATGGGAGACGATGACACCCGAGTTCACTTTTGCCTCTACTGCGTCCGGACCCGGGATGAACGTTTCGAAACAGTTGAGTCAGACATCGTAGAGGCGCTGGCGAAGGACGTTTTGGTGGCCCTCGTGCTCACGCAGTGTCCCACTCCCGACGATGCCCGTGCCAACAAGTTCGCCCGATACCTCACTTCGCTCGAGCTCCCCGTCCTCGACGGGCAGTGCTTCATGACACTGGCGGAAGAGGACAACGTCGCCGGCGTCAAGCTCTCCCCGTTCGGCCTTCCTGATCTCGTGAGCTCGATTTACCATCAGCTGCCGGATGCCGAACGGCATACACTGGCGAGCTGTCAGCGGGTATCGCTAGAGCTCAAGATCGCCGAGGCCAGGCGCTCGGTAAACTTCAATATGGGCACCGCAGCATTGATCGCGGCTAGTCCGATCCCGCTTGTTGACTCCATTCCCTTGAGCGCGCTACAGATCAATATGCTGGGCCAGATCACCACTATCATGGGCTTCAGGGTCGACCCCAAAGCCGTCGCCACCGCCTTCGCGACTGTCCTCGGCGTAGCCTCTGTAGCCCGAACGACGGCAAGCTTCTTCAAGATCTTTCCTGGCACTGGCGCCACTATCAATACGACCATCGCTTCTACCACAACGAAGGTCTTGGGTGAGGTGTTCATCAACGCGTGCACGAACGTACTCATGCGTCAGATGGCAGGTGAGCACATACACCAGGATGACATTGTGAGCGAGCTTCTCAAAGAGCTCCCGGGCCTGCTCAGCGGAGGTCTTCGTCATTCGGCATAGCGCCGCCGGCTACTCCCATTTCAGGTCGAACCCCAGAAGAGACCTGTATCGCTCGAGGAGCTCCTCGTCACTCAACTCCGACGGTGGGGTGCGGAGTCCTTTGGGCTCGGGACCGTAGACCTCTGCTGCCACCTCCAGTTCCTGCTCGAGCTCCCATCCCGTCGAGGTCTGGCGGAACTCGTCGAGTGTGTCGTCGCTCATGACACCTCCTCCGAAGCGGACACACCGACGGTACAGCTACACCGGGCAGGGTGCGCCCGATCCGCCGAGCACTAGATCGCCGTCATGGGACCTGCCGACTGGGCGCGTTCGAAGACGTCGTCCTGATCACGCCGATGGCATCGTCCCCACGACGAAGAAGGTGGCCCCGTGCGGGTCGGCGATCCCTGCCATCCGTCCGTACGGGGTGTCGAACGGCCCCGCCAGGATGGTGCCGCCGGCCGCGCTTGCGCTGGTCGCCGCTGCATCGGCATCGGCCACCAGGAAGTAGGCCAGCCAATGCGGAGGAGCGCCCTGCGGGGCGCCCATCATCCCGCCGATACCACCGACCGGCTCGCCGTCCCTGGCCGCGTCGAAGTGGACGGTCGTGTAGTCCGGCTCGCCCTCGATGGATTCGTAGCGGTAGCCGAAGACCGAGGCGTAGAACGTGCGGCCGGCGTCCGGATCGGGCAGCCGTACATCGGACCAGACCAGCGACCCTGGCTCGGCGTAGACCTCCGCACCGGGCATCCCGGCGGCCTGCCACACGCCGAAGGCCGCACCCAGTGGGTCCTGCGCGATGCACATTCGCCCGCTGCCGGGGATGTCCATCGGCGCGGCCAGCACCGTCCCGCCGTTCTCCCCGATCAGTTTCGCGGTGCCGTCGGCGTCATCGCTGGCCAGGTACACGGTCCACACCGTGGGCTGGCCCTCGCTGTGGCACGGAGCGATGGCAGCCGCGGCGCGGCCGTCGACCTGGCAGATCTGGTAATGGCCGAACTCTGCTCCGCTGTCGACGAACGACCAGCCGAAGACTGCGCCGTAGAACTCCTTGGCGGCGGCGAGATCGGGCACCGACAGGTCGACCCAGCAGGGTGTGCCGGTGGGCCACGGGTTGGTTCGGGTGGGCATGTGAAACCTCCAGTTCGGTGTCTGACGGTGCCCAGCAAAGCACCGACCCCTGACAATCTGAAGTCCAGCGAGCCACACCGTGCCGACCTTCAGTTCACGTCGATGACCGTGAGTACTCGCTGCAGAGGGCGGAGGTCCGCGCCGTTGCGGGTGGCCAGGGAGAACCCGTGGCGTACAGCGGTGGCGGCGATCAGGAGGTCCATCCTGCGGGGGCGGGGGTTTCGCCCGGCCTGGCGAACAACGTTGGCGAGTAGGCCGTAGGACTCGG
>JBOHFU010000357.1:0-4326 GCA_050699675.1 Pseudonocardiaceae bacterium | reverse complement strand
GGCCCTGGCTAGCCGTAACGTGAGTTCTCGTTTGGCGCCAGAGCGGCGAGAGAATAGCTCACTCGATCAGCCCAGCGCGCGTAAATTCCCCGGCGTGTCCCGTCGGTAGCGTGCATGCCATGACCGCCGAGCCGGGGTCTCCCGACCACCACGCCATCGGAAGCGATCACGACACGGACGACACCGTGCGTGCGGCGGCCGATCCGGCCGCCGTCGGGCCGTGGCTGGCCGAGGCGCTGGGCGAGCCTGGCTGGTCGAACTGCCAGGTGAGGCGGATCGGGGCCGGCCGGTCCAACCTGACCTTCCGGGTCGACAGCACGATCGGATCCGTCGTGCTGCGCAGGCCGCCGCTGCACGCTGTCGCGGTCAGCGCGCACGACATGGGGCGCGAGCAACGTGTGCTGCGGGCGCTGGAGCACACCCCGGTGCCGGTTCCCGCGGTGCTGGCCGCGGCTGGCGCGTCCGGGCCGCTGGGCGTGCCGTGCTACGTCATGGAACTCATCGACGGTGTGGTCGCCGTCCACAAGCTGCCGGCTGGTTTCGCCGAACGTCCCGAGCAACGCCACGACCTCGCGCACGGGCTGGTGGACGTGCTCGCGACGCTGCACTCGGTGGACCCCGCGGGGGTGGGGCTGGCCGACTTCGGCCGCCCGGTGGGTTTCCTGGAGCGGCAACTGCGCACCTGGGATCGGCAGCTGGAGACCTGGCGAGACGGCCGGGACTGGCCGGTGCTCACTGCGTTGGCCGGGTCGTTGCGCGCCCAGCTGCCCCACTCCGGACCGCCTGCGATCGTGCACGGTGACTACCGGATCGACAACGTGATCCTCGACAGCGCCGATCCGGGTCGGGTGCGCGCGGTGCTCGACTGGGAGATGGCCACGCTGGGCGACCCGTTGGCCGACCTCGGCCTGATGATGGTGACCTGGCAGCATGCCGAGGAGGACGACGAGCGCTGGATGGCCGCCAGGGTGCTGCCAACTCCCACCGCCATCTCCGGGTTCCCCACTCGCACCGAGATCGCCACCCACTACGCGCAGCAGTCCGGCCGGTCGATCCGGGAACTCCCGTGGTATGTCGCTTTTGGCTGCTTCAAGATGGCCGTCGTCCTGGTGGGCATCCTGTCGCGGGCCAGGACCGGTGCGGTGCCCTCCGACACTGCCACCGGGTTGGAGCGGGGGGTAGACCCGCTGGCGCTACTCGGTGACTATGTGTTACGCACCGGCAGGTACTGACATCAGAGAAGAGAGAAGTGGGCCCGCACGTGGCGTCCGAGCTGCGCTGGACCCGACCTGCACCTACCCTCATGGTTGTGGGCATGGGGGGGCCAGATGCCTGGGGAGGGGAGGTAGAGCCATGGCTGCGGTGGCCTCGTCTCCGGCTCGGCCTCCTGCTGGTCGGTCGAGACGATACCGCACCCGCAGGCCGATGCGCGCAGTCCTGCTGGCGCTGGTTCTGAGCACCGTGGCTGGGCTGGTTTGGGCCGGTGTGCTGCTGCCAGAGGCAACCGCCGGTGGCTGCCAGGAGGCCGCCGATACCGCTGCTGCTGCGGTCACCCCCGGCCAGCGGCTCCCCGTCGACGGCTTGGACGGGGTTTCGCCTGCACCGCCCCAGCAGGTGCGGGTGCAGGTACTCAACGCCAGCGGCACGCGCGGCGAGGCAGCCATCGTTGGGGGTGGCCTGTCTGAGCTGGGGTTCGCGCCCACCGACACGGCTGCCAACGATCCGCTGCACCCGGCCTTCGACCTGCTCTGTCACGGGGAGATCCGTTTCGGGGTCGCCGGGCAGGCCGCGGCCCGGACGTTGAGCTTGGCGGTACCGTGCGCCGAACTCGTCCGCGACGCCAGGCCGGACTCGATGGTCGATCTGGCGCTGGGCACCAAGTTCACCACGCTAAGACCCAATGCCGCGGCCCACCAGGCCCTGCAGGTCCTGGCCCAGCCCGGGCACCCGGCGCCGGTCGAGTCCTCCCTGGGCGGCCTAGCCGCCCAGTCCAGGCCCCAATCGATCGCCCAGTCCTTGACACAGCCGACGGACCCCGTGGTGACTCCGACCCTGCTGAGCCAGGCTCGCCAGGTGACGTGCTGAGCCCGTGAGACCAACCCCTCAGACCCCATCGGCACCGCACTGCATCACCAGGTCCGCGAGCGCATCAGCGATCCCCGGTGTCGCTGCCAGTACCAGATCCGACCCTAGCCGCTGGGGCAATCGGACCACCGCGCCGGCCTCGGCCGCAATCAGCGCACCCGCCGCCCAGTCCCAGCGATGCAGCCCATGCTCGGCGAAACCGTCCAACCATCCCGACGCCACTGAGCACAGGTCCAGTGCAGCTGATCCGGCGCGGCGCAGGTCGCGGATCCTCGGCAGCATTCCGGCGACCATGGTCGCCTGCCGGGCCCGGCGCTGCGACCGGTAGGAGAACCCGGTGCCGATCAATGACAACTCCAGCTGGGTGGCTCCGCTGACCCGCAACGCGACTCCGTTGCAGTCCGCCCCAAGGCCGCGGGCTGCACTCCACAGCCGGCCATCGGCTGGCTGCCCCACCGCGGCCGCCAGGGACTGCCCGTCGCGTTGCACCGCCACCGACACCGCGTACCAGGGCAGCCCGTACAGGTAGTTCACCGTGCCGTCGATGGGGTCGACAACCCAGCACAGCTCTCCTGCCGGCGTGCCGGTGCCCCCTTCCTCCTCGCCCAGCACCGGCTCACCGGGACGCCACTGCGCGAGCAGCCGCCGGGCCAGCCGCTCCGCCGCAGTGTCGGCGGCGGTGACCACGTCGGTAGCGCTGGTCTTGGTCTGCACCTCCCCCAGACCAGCGGCCCGCCCCGTGGCCCGCATCTGGGCGACGAGGTCGCCGACCTGCCGGACCACCGCCACCGCCGTGGCCCGCAGCTGCTCTACGTCATCCCCGCGCTCGCTGCCCACGCCGGCCATCCGACCACACCTCACCTCATGGATCGGGGCTAGGGTCGAGTCCGGTCGGCGTCCTTCACTTGAGCGATCAGGACAGCCGGCGATCAGGAGAGGACACGGATGGCCAGAACTCCGGGTTTCGGGGTGGACATCGGCGGATCCGGTATCAAGGGCTGCACCGTGGACCTGCGCACCGGGTCACTGGACGAGGAGCGAGTGCGCGTGCCCACCCCGCAACCCGCCACCCCGGAAGCGGTGGCGAAAGTGGTCGCCACCATCACCGGCGAGTTCGGCTGGCACGGCCCGATGGGAGTCACTCTGCCCTGTGTCCTCAAGAACGGCATTGCACTCACCGCGGCCAACGTGGACCAGTCATGGAAGGGCACCGACGCAGCGGGTCTGTTCTCCGATTACTGCCGGGTGCCGGTGACCGTGCTCAACGACGCCGACGCGGCCGGGCTAGCCGAGATGCGGTTCGGCGCGGGCCGTGACCATGACGGCGTGGTCCTGCTGCTCACGTTCGGGACCGGGATCGGCAGCGCCCTGTTCATCGATGGGGAACTGGTGCCCAACACCGAACTGGGCCACCTCCAGATTGACGGTGCCGACGCCGAGGACCGCGCCGCCGCCTCGGCCAAGGACGACGAAGCGCTGTCCTGGCCGGATTGGACCGCCCGGGTATCTCGCTACCTGCAGGTTCTGGAGGGTCTGATCTGGCCCGATCTGATCATCGCGGGCGGCGGGGTCAGCAAGAAGGCCGACAGGTGGTTATCGCTGGTGGAGTGCCGAACCCCGGTGGTGGCGGCGGCATTGCGAAACGAGGCCGGCATCGTCGGTGCCGCAGCGGCCGCCGCGGAGGGGCGCGTGCGGTGAGTGCTACGGCGCCGGGTCTGTACCCGGGTGGGTCCACCCTGCTGGATCCACCCCACTGAATCCACGATGCTGGAAGTCCCAGTGGCGACCAGCGTCGTTAGAATGCAGAGTCGTTACAATGGAACACGGCATCGTCCCCGAGCAAGCTGGATCGCACCGCCGGAGTCCGGTAGACCTCAATGGTTCCGGCCCTCGCTCCAGTGGCGAGCTCGCCGACGGGAGCCCGATTCTCCACCAGCGCCCGAACACCGACCGTCTCGAAAGGCCGTCCGTGGCAGCCGCAGAACCCGCATCCCGTCGCGCTAGCGTCTCGAACTCCGCCGCGTCGGACTCCGCAGCCTCGAAGTCTGGGGCCGCCAAAACGCCCTCCTCCCGCAACGGCGCAGCTAGTGACGCCGACCTGGCCTCCGTTGCGTCGTCGAACCGCGCGAAAGGCACCAGGAGCGGCGTTGCCCAGGCCCGCCCGAAAGCCCGCAAAAGCACCGCCAAGGCCGTCACGAACCCCGCCGACGTGGCTGACACCGTCGTCATCGAGGCCGAGGA
>JBOHFU010000356.1:0-4327 GCA_050699675.1 Pseudonocardiaceae bacterium | reverse complement strand
ACTGCCCTGCGTAAGACACCTCCCGCGCAGCCGGTGGCCTTGTCGCTGGTGGCCAACACCGGGCTGGGGGGCCTGCCCAAGGCCATCTCCACCGCGCTGGACAACGGAAATCTCCTGGACCTGCGGATGATCGAGGTGCCGGCACCGTCGGATGTGGACGCCAATTGGCTGGTGCAACTCACCGAGTTCGTGCCCGATGACGTGGTCCGGGTGGTGGAGCCACGCCGTGGCCGGCCAGATTGGCTGGATGGCGTGCGCCGGGTCGCCGAGGCCGGTTGCTGGCTCAAGCTGCGCTGCGGCGGCGCCTCCGCGGAGTCGTTTCCCAGCATCAATGAGGTGGCTGATTTCCTGGCCATCGCAACCGGCACCGGCCAGCCGTTCAAGGCCACTGCCGGGCTGCACCATGCGGTCCGCCATCACGACGACCGCACCGGGCTGACCCACCACGGGTTGCTCAACATGCTCGTCGGCACCGCCCGCTCGATATCAGGCGCAGGGGTGCACGAGGCGCTGCGCTGTACCGACGCGGCAGCGTTGGCCGCCGAGGCCGGCGCGCTGTCCCGGGAAAACGCGCGGATCGTCCGCGACGTGTTCGCCTGCTACGGGTCGATGTCGCTGACCGGGCCGGTAGCCGACCTGATCCGGCTAGGGCTGCTCCCGAACCCCACACCCCGGCGGGTCTCCCGGGGCTAACCCCCGGCGTGTCCGCTCCTGGTGCACGGTGTGTACGCCTCCCGGGTACCTCGTAGGCTCGCGCCATGGCCGTCACCTCTTACCTCGGACCCGAGGGCACCTTCGCCGAGCAGGCAGCTCACGTCCTGACCCCAGGTGACGAGTTGCGTTCCGCGGTGTCGGTGCACGCCGCGATCGCCGCGCTGCGGGCCGGCGAGGTGGAGGCGGCGTGCGTGCCGGTGGAGAACTCGGTGGAGGGCTCCGTGCCAGCCACCCTCGATGCGATGGCGCAGGGCGAGCCGGTGCTGGCGGTGGCGGAGACCGTGCTGCCGATCCGATTCAGCGTGCTGGTGCGTCCGGGTACCGGCGCGGTGGACGTCCGCACCGTGGCCACCCACCCGCACGCCGCTGCCCAGGTCCGGACCTGGATCGCTACCCACCTGCCGAGCGCGGCGACGGTGCTGACCCCCTCCACGTCGGCGGCTGCGATCGCGGTGCTCGACGGCCAGGCCGACGCCGCGGTGTGCGCCCCAGTCGCGATACGGCACTATCCGCTGACCGAACTGGCCAGCGGAGTGCACGACCAGGACGATGCGGAGACCCGCTTCCTGCTGTTGCGCCACCCCGGAGCAGTGCCCCCTCCCACCGGCACGGACCGCACCTCGCTGGTCGCGGTGGCCGCCCACCGGCCAGGCGCGCTGCTCGAAGTGCTCGCCGAGTTCGCCCTGCGCGGGATCAACCTCACCCGGATCGAATCCCGGCCGATGAAGTGCAAGCTGGGCGAGTACCGGTTCTTCCTGGACTGCGAGGGCCACGTGGCCGAGGACGCGGTCGGGGACGCGCTGGCCGAGCTGCACCGGCGGTGCACCTGGGTCCGCTTCCTAGGCTCGTACCCTCGGACCGGTGCATCCCGGCCCGGTCCCGACCCAGCCGGGTTCGCCGCCGCCCGGGAGTGGCTCACCGCGGTGCGCGCCGGACGGGGTGCATGACGCCACTGCGTCTGGTACTGGCCAGGCACGGCCAGACCACGGCCAACGCCGAGGGCATCCTGGACACCCGCCTGCCGGGGCGCCCACTGACCGAGGAGGGTCACCGGCAAGCCGCCGAGCTGGCCGAGCGGCTGGCCAGCGAATCCGTGGTTGCGGTGTATGCCAGCCGGGCACTGCGGGCCCAGCAGACCGCGGAGCCCGTCGCAGCGCGGCACGGCCTGACCGCGCAGGTTCTCAAGGGAGTGCACGAGGTGGCCGTCGGTGATCTTGAGGGGCGGCGGCGGCCGGAGGACCACCGGGCGCTGCACGAGATGTATTACGCCTGGCACTCCGGTGACCTCCAGGCGGCACTTCCCGGCGGTGAGTCGGGCAGCCAGGTGCTGCACCGCTACCTTCCCGACGTCGCGGCGATCCGCGCGGCCCATCCTGGCGGCACCGCAGTACTGGTCAGCCACGGCGCCGCGACCCGGCTGGCCGTCATGGCGCTAGCGAGCAACATCGACGGGGTGTTCGCCGAACCGCGTCACCTGCCCAACGTCGCGACCGTGCTGCTGGAGGCCGACGGGCATGGTTGGCGGTGCCTGCGCTGGGACGACATCGAGCTGGCCTAGAGCGCGCCCCGCGACGTCCCCAAGGGCGTAACTGCCGTGAACTCGACAGCACCAACGTCCTCGGTCGTCGAAACGTCCGTGGCGTCGAGTTCACGGGCGCCACCCACCAGCAGCGGGCATCAGCTACTCGAGGGCATCACCACAATTCTGGCTGGTCAACCATGAACCTCTCGGCACAACAACTACCGTAATTACGGCGAGACAACCAGGGTAGATTCGGCAGATCAACCATATCGCACCTCTGACGTGCTAGCTTCCTAGAATGCCGGGACTGAACGACCTCCTACCGCGACGAGCCCACGAGAACGTCCGAGCAGCACTGGCGGACACCAGGGTCGTCGTGATCAACGGCGCCCGTCAGACCGGGAAGAGCACCCTGGCGAGGCTCATCATGGACGGCGTTCCTGGCGCGGAGCTACGTTATCTCGACGAATCAGTGGTGCGTTCCGCAGCGCAAGCGGATCCGGCCTTGTTCGTTCGTCATGACGGTCTGCTGGTCCTGGACGAAGTGCAACGGGTGCCGGATCTCCTCCTTGCGATCAAGCACGAGGTCGACGTGGACCCACGTCCGGGCCGCTTCCTGCTCACCGGCTCGGCGCGTCTGTTGTCCCTGCGAGACATCCCCGACCTGTTGCCTGGCCGCTCGGAGACCATCGAGCTGTGGCCGCTGTCTCAGGGTGAGATCGACCGCGCCGCGGATAACTTCGTCGATGCGGTGTTCGAGCACGGCGCCGAGCTGACCGTGCCCCAGTCGAAGATGGCCCAGTCGCCGCTGCACCGCGAGGACTACCTCGAACGGGCACTGCGGGGTGGCTATCCCGAGTCCGTGCGCCGCACAGATCTTGGCCGGCGCGCGCGCTTCTTCGAGTCCTACGTGTCAGATCTGATCAGCCGGGATGTCCGGCAGGTATCGGAGATCGAGCGACCGGCAGACATGCGGAGGTTGCTCAACCTCATCGCCGCCTCGATGGCCACCCTCGCCGTTCCTGCTACCTTCGCCAACCACCTGCGACTTCCGGTCAGCACAGTCAAGCGCTACCTCGATCTACTCGAGTTGCTGTACGTGGTGCGCCGAATTCCCGCATGGTCAACCAATCTAACCACCCGAGCCGTGGCGACACCTAAGCTGATGGTGGTCGACTCCGGGCTCGCCGGTCACCTCGTTGGCATGACCCTGAAGAGGGCAAAGCATCCCACTGCACCAGTGGGTCCGATCATCGAGAACTTTGTGCTTGGAGAGTTGGCCCGCCAGCTCAGCTGGGCCGATGAGCCAGTTCGTCTCTACCACTACCGTGATCGCGACAAGAACGAAGTCGACGCAATCCTCGAGCGAGCCTCAGGCGAGGTGGTCGCGGTGGAGGTGAAAGCAGCCGAGACAGTCCGCAGCGAGGACTTCCGCGGCATCCAGCACTTAGCGCGTCGACTCGGGGACCAGCTGCTCGCGGGAATCGTATTGTACGCCGGCCGGCAAGCACTGCCCTTTGGCAAGCGCCTCTGCGCCCTTCCGATATCCGCTTTGTGGAACCGTTAGGCTCGGTGTTATCTGCGGCCCCAGCGGGTGCGGCCCCAGGGCTTGAAGATTGAGATGGTTGTGACGGCGGTGAGTGTGATGACTGTGCCGATGGAGATGGCGATGATCTCGATCGCGAGTCCGGGGGTTTCGGTGCCAGCACGCAGCTGGTCGACGATGTCGAGTACCCGGGGCACGGACAGAATCGGGGTAATGATCAGGACGGCTGTGCTAATTATGAGTTTGGTCAGGACCCAGCGATGCCGGATGAGGCCCCAGGTGGTCCACAGTGCGCTGACCAGGCCGCTGAGCAGCATGCTGAATCCGAGTGGAATATTCACCGCGCGGTCGAACAAGTGCATGATCTCGTAGGACGCGATGCGGAAGTGTGGGTCGGTGGCGAGTAGTCCGCTCATGCCTAATGGGGCTTCGCCCCAGCCCGACGAGGCATGTCGTGGCTGGTTTGGGTGGGCGGGCTCCGGTCGGCGGGATCTAGACCGTGACCGGCGTGCCGGTCCGGTGTATGAAACCGCTTGTAGCGGTTT
>JBOHFU010000355.1:0-4329 GCA_050699675.1 Pseudonocardiaceae bacterium | reverse complement strand
CCTCCTACCTGCGTTTCGTGTGGACGCTGTCGGCCACTGTGCTGATCATGACCTACGGTCTGTGGGCGTTCCAGCTCAGCCAGATCAACGACTCGGTCTGGCCGATCATCTCCCTGGTGCCCTTCGTCGTGGCCGTGCTGCGCTACGCCGTGGACGTCGACGGTGGCAACGGCGGCGAGCCCGAAGAGATCGCCATCGGCGACCGAGTCCTCCAGGTGCTAGGTGCCTCCCTAGTCCTCACCCTCACCGCCGCCGTCTACCTGTAGCGCGGCGCGGCCCCTGGCCGTGAACTCGACGCCAGCGACGTTTCTGTCCTGCCATACGTCGCTCTCGTCGAGTTCACGGCGACTGGGGGCGGGGGTACGGGGTTGTGCACATGCGCGCTCGCGTCCACAGGTGGGGGCCCGAGTGGGGGGTGAGTGGCGGGGGGTGGGGCAGGGTTGGGGGGTGATCGATGAGCTGACCTTGGGGGTGACTCCGTTCAGGGGGTCGTGGGCTGTGCGGCGCGGGCTTGTTACTAAGCGCGTGCTCCGTGGTCCCCGGTACCACCGGCTGTTCCACGACATCTATCTGCGTGCCGATGCCTCGGTTGATCTCGCCGGCCGGTCGCGCGGGGCGGTCCTGCTTGCTTCGGGGCAGTGCGCGCTGTCCGGTTACTCGGCCGCGGAACTTCTCGGTGCGGGATGCGCACCGGCGGACGCGAACGCCGAGCTGACGGTGCCCGGCGGCGATTTCCGGGAGCAACCGGGTCTCACCATTCACCGTGACCTGCTGGCGGATGACGAGATCGTCGACGTCGGCGGCGTGCCTGTCACCACCGCGCTTCGCACCGCCTGGGATCTTGCGCGGTGGCTGCCTACGGTGGAGGCGGTGGTGGCGATGGACGCGCTGGCGAGGGTGGGGCGGCTCGCCCCTCAGGCTGCGTTCCGGATCCAGGACCGCTACCCGCGGGCACGCTGGCGCTGTCGCGTGCCTGGGGTGATCGACCTTGCCGACCCCCGAGCCGAGTCCCCGATGGAGACGCGCTCTCGACTCGTGCTGGTGCGGCGGGGGCTGCCGCGTCCCGAGCTGCAGTACCAGGTGTACGACGAGCTCGGCGAGTTCGTCGCTCGCCTCGACATGGCGTATCCGTGGCTGAAGCTGGCGATCGAGTACGACGGCCGGGGACACCTCACTGCCTGGCAGCAGCAAGCGGACGCCCGCCGCCTCAACCGGTTGGACGCCTGCGGTTGGTCCGTCCTCCGCTTCACCTCCCCAGACGTCCTCCACACCCCAGAGGCCATGGCCGCCCAAGTACGGGAAGCCCTCTCCCACCGCTCCCGGCGGCGGTCGATGTCGTGAACTCGACGCCACCGACGTCGCCACTTGCCGGAAATGTCGGTGGCGTTGAGTTCACGCCCACCTGGAGCTGGGCGGCAACTCCGCGCTGATCGTGCTGGACGACGCCGATCTCGAGCAGGCCGTCGGCGCGGCCGCCTGGGGCTCATTTCTCCACCAGGGCCAGGCCTGCATGGCCATCGGCCGGCACCTGGTGCACGACTCGATCTACTCCGAGTACGTGGATCTGCTGGCTGCCAAAGCCGACCGGCTGCCGGTCGGCGATCCGGCAACCGAGCAGGTCGCGCTCGGCCCGATCATTGATGCCACCCAGCGCGACAAGATCCACCACCTGGTGACCAGCAGCGTGGCGGCGGGCGCCCGGCTCGCCGCGGGCGGAACCTACCGGGAGCTGTTCTACCGCCCCACGGTCCTCGCCGACGCGGGCCCGTCCGTCCCAGCCTACGACCAGGAGGTGTTCGGGCCGGTCGCGCCGGTGACCCGGTTCACCACCCTCGACGAGGCGGTGAAGCTGGCGTCGGACAGCGAATACGGCATGGCACTGGGCATCCTGACCTCCGACGTGGCTCGGGGTCTGGCGCTGGCGGAGCGGATCCCGACCGGGATCGTGCACATCAACGACCAGACGCTCAACGACGGGGCACACGTGCCGTTCGGCGGGGTGCTGGCGTCGGGCACCGGTTCCCGGTTCGGCGGTGCCACCGCGAACATCGAAGCGTTCACCGAGACCCGATGGATCACCGCACGCGGAGACATCCCCCGCTACCCGTTCTGATCGCCTCACTGGAGCCGCAACCAGCTGACGCGAGGATTACGGTTAACTCCAGGTCAGCACGGTGTTGAGCACGTTCAGCGCGTCGCCGGTAGCGCGGCGTTCAACCAGCGCGCTACCCGGTACGACCAATGAGGTCTTGCGCTCGCGCATCGCATAGCAGCCCCGGCTGAACCCGTCGAGATAGACGGTGTCTGTCCATTCATCTGTGTGCCGGGTGCCGAGCAGCGCCCCATCGGGGCCAGCCACACGCTGGAACTGGAATCCCTGCGCCTTGACGTGGTCGAGCAGCCGTTTGGCGATCACGAGGTCGGGGCTATCGATCGTCATAACGAGCCTCCGACCTACGTCCTGATCGCTGTGCCCATGTGCGGGTCCCTTCTTCGGACGTGACGCAGACCCCCGTCGTCCCAGCTCCAGATGCCGGGGGACGACGTTACGAACGAGCGGGATCTGCGAGTTGTACGAAATGTGTGACTTGCTGCTGGTTACGCTGACACCGACGCAGCCACTCGCGGCACAGGAACGGACAGGCATGGACGACCAGGCACGGGTTATCGGCCGGCGTGTGCGTTACTGGCGTACCCGGCGCAATCTGGACCGCCAGCGGTTCGCCGATATGGTGGGCCGCTCGACGTCATGGGTGGATAAGATTGAAAAAGGTGAGCGCACTCTGCTGCGGCTGCCGATGCTGGAGCGGGTGGCTGAGGCTCTGAGCATCGACCCCACCGCGTTGACCGACAGTTCGGCTGCTCAGCGGGCAGCGGACTGTGTTGATGCCGTGGAAGTGCAGGCCATCAGGGCGGCATTGGGCCGATACCCGTCCGTAGCCGCACCGGAGAGCAATTGGCGTTGCACCACGCTGAATACCGTGACCGGGCAGTTGGTCTATGTCGAGCATGCCTGGTCGTTGTCCCATTTCACGGTGGTGTCCCAGCACCTGCCAAGGCTGCTGGGCGACGCCCAGGCCGTCGTCTTGACTGCCTCGGCTGCCGATCAGGTGGCAGCCCATCGGGCACTCGTCGTGGCCTACCGTCTGGCCTCGTCCATGCTGCTGAAGTTCAACGCCAACGACATCGCGTGGCTGGCGGCGGACCGGGCGATGCAGACGGCGCTGGCCGTCGACGACACCGTGGCCCTGGCACGAGCGACGCGCAGCGTAGCCCGCGCCATGAGCAGCAGCGGCCGGCGGACCGATGCTGTCGCGGTCCTGATGGGTATGGCGGACCGGATGCGGCCGCAGTTGCCCGCGCGGGAGCATGAATTGCGCTCGCTGTACGGCATGCTGTTCCTGGCGGCCTCCATCGCGGCAGCGCGCCAGGACGATGCCGCGCTGGCCTTCGCGATGCACCAGGAGGCCGAGGCCGCGGCAGACCGGATGGGGCCGCGCCACGACACACACCAGACCAGTTTCGGCCGAGCCAATGTTGCCGTGCATCGAGTGGCAGCTCTGGTTCGGTTGCATGAAGGCGGCCGGGCGCTGGAATACGCCCAGGGCATCGACACGGCGCTCCTTGGCGCGCTGCCTCCGGAACGGAAGGCTAACTACCTGCTGGACATCGCCCAGGCACTCGTCGAGATGGGCCGCTACTCCGACGCCGTACGGACGTTAGGCGAGGCTGAACATGTGGCCGCGGAAGAAGTGCGGTGCCGACCGCTGGCGCATGGCTTGTTGCGGTCGCTGGTGGACACGACGAGCGGTGAATCCAGCCGTCTGGTGCGGCAGATGGCGATCCGAGCGGGTCTGCCGGCATGACCGGGCGGGTGCTGTATCTCGTGATCTGTGCTGCCGGTCCGGCTGGCCGCGTCGATGTCATGGTGAACCTGGCCAGGGCAGCGGGCTGGTCGGTGTACTGCCTGGCTACCCCGGCGGCGGTCGAGTACTTCCTGGACGTGCCAGCGCTGACCGCGCTGACCGGCCACCCGGTACGCACCACCTACCGCGCCTCCGAGGATGAATCACTGCCTCGGGCAGACGCCATCGTGGTGGCGCCGGCGACCTACAACACGATCAACAAGTGGGCCGCCGGCATCGCCGACAACTACGTGCTCAACCAGCTCGCCGAACTGACCGGCCTAGGCGCACACATCGTGGTGCTGCCGTTCGTCAATCAAGGGCTGGCAGCCAACCACGTCTTCGTCCGCAGCGTCGAAGAATTACGCCAGGCCGGCGTGCGCGTCCTGTTCGGGCCAGGAGAATTCGAACCACACCCCCCGCG
>JBOHFU010000354.1:0-4368 GCA_050699675.1 Pseudonocardiaceae bacterium | reverse complement strand
AAGTCTTGATTCCGCGGCGTCCGGACGATCACGGTCGCTGCACTGGGACGACTGTCGCGAGATCGTCCAGACCAGCGAAATCACTTGGGTTGGTGGTGTAGAGCGGAAGCCGGTTCGCGATCGCAATGGACGCGGTCATCAGATCCGCGATCCGGCGGCGTGGCTTGCGCCCAGCCGCTACTACGGCGGCCGAGACCAGCCCGAACGTGCGGGCAGCCTCCGTGTCGAACGGTAGTGGCTCGAAGGTGGCCTCAGTGTGCTGGAGGACGCTCATGCGCCGGGCCCGCTCGGCTGGGTCGTCGGTCTGGTGCGGCCCAGCCGACAACTCGGCCAGCGTCACCGCGCTGATCACCATCTCGCTGGGCAAGTAAGCATCATCGAGAGCAGCCAGATGGATGACGACATTCGTGTCGATCAGGCCACGACCCTGCGCCTCACCACTCACGGCGGAACAAGTCTTGGTCGGCGAGGTCGTCGATGTCGGCGCGGAACCTCTCAGCGTCGAGGACCGGGGCTGTGGCGAATGCGGCCATGACTTCCTGGCGAGGAACGAAGGTGCGGCGGCGGAGCGGGATGAGCCGTCCGATCGGGGTTCCATTGCGAGTAATCGTGAACGACTCGCCACGCTCGACCGCACGCATGATCGCGCCAGAATCATTACGGAGTTCTCGCTGAGTGATCTCGTGCGGGGCCTGCCCAGTCATACAGCTATGGTAAGCCAGGGGTGCTACGAAGTGCTACAGTAGCCGAGGGTGTGTCACCGGGCTGTGGCCATGGCGGATGGCTGGTCGAACTGGGTCCGGTACAGCTCTTCGTACCGGCCGCCGGCGGAGACCAGGTCGGTGTGTGTGCCGCGCTCCACGACCCGCCCCTCCTCGATCACGAGGATGAGGTCCGCGGCCCGGACGGTGGACAGCCGGTGCGCGATCACCACCGCGGTCCGCCCGGCCAGTGCCTCGCCCAGCGCTGCCTGCACCGCTGCTTCCGACGTCGAGTCCAGGTGGGCGGTGGCCTCGTCGAGGATCACCACGCGTGGGCGGGCCAGCAGCAGCCGAGCGATTGTCAGTCGCTGGCGCTCGCCACCGGAAAGCCGGTACCCGCGCTCGCCGACGATGGTGTCCAGCCCGTCGGGCAGCGTCGCCACGAGGTCGGCCAGCCGGGCCCGGCGCAACACCTCCCACAGGTCGTCCTCGGATGCCTCGGGACGGGCCAGCAGCAGGTTCGCCCGCACCGACTCGTGGAACAGATGCCCATCCTGGGTCACCATCCCGAGCGTCTCGCGGATCGACTCGGCGGACAGGTCGCGGACGTCCACACCGGACAGTCGCACGGCACCGCCCTCGACGTCATACAGTCGCGGCACCAGCTGCGCGATCGTCGATTTCCCGGCACCCGACGATCCGACCAACGCCACCATCTGCCCCGGTTCTGCCCGGAACGACACCTCGTGCAGCACCTCCACACCCCCGCGGGTGTCGAGCTTGGCGACCTCCTCCAGTGACGCGAGCGACACCTTGTCCGCCGACGGGTAGCCGAACTGCACGCCGTCGAACTCCACCGACACCGGCCCGTCCGGTATCCGCCCGGCATCGGGCTTGTCCTGGATGAGCGGGGTCAGATCGAGCACCTCGAACACCCGCTCGAAGCTGACCAGGGCGCTCATCACCTCCACCCGCGCGCTGGCCAGTGCGGTCAGCGGGGCGTAGAGCCGGGTGAGCAGCAGCGCGAGCGCCACCACCGCGCCCGGTTCCAGCTGTCCCCGCAGCGCGTAGGACCCGCCGAGCCCGTAGACGACGGCCAGCGCCAGCGCCGACACCAGCGTCAGCGCGGTGACGAACACCGACTGCACCATCGCGGTGCGTACCCCGATGTCGCGCACCCGCCGGGCCCGGGTGGCGAACTCCGCTGACTCCTGCGCGGGCCGGCCGAACAGCTTCACCAGCGTGGCGCCGGGCGCGGAGAACCGCTCGGTCATCTGGGTGCTCATCACCGCGTTGTGATTCGCCGCCTCGCGCTCCAGCCGGGCCAGCCGGGTGCCCATCCGCCGCGCCGGCAACACGAACACCGGCAGCAGCAGCAGCGCGAGCATCGTGATCTGCCAGGAGATCCCGATCATCACCACGAGCGTGAGCACCAGCGTCACCACGTTGCTGACCACCCCCGACAGCGTGTCGCTGAACGCCCGCTGCGCACCGATCACGTCATTGTTCAACCGGCTGACCAGCGCGCCGGTGCGGGTGCGGGTGAAGAACGCGATCGGCATACGCTGCACGTGATCGAACACGGCGGTGCGCAGATCGAGGATCAGGCCCTCGCCGATCCTCGCTGACAGCCACCGGGTGACCAGCCCGAGGCCGGCCTCTGCTATCGCGATGACGGCGATCAGCGACGCAAGCCCGATCACGACGTCAGGCGCCGCTCCCTGCACGATCGCGTCGACGACCCGGCCGGCGAGCACCGGTGTCGCGACCGCCAGCACCGCCGTTGCGACGCTGAGCAGCAGGAAGCCTCCCAACCGGGTGCGGTGCGGCCGAGCAAACTCACCCATGCGCCGCAGCGTGGCCTTGGAGAATGGGCGTTGCTCCTGCTGCGCATGCATCGTGTTGTACATCGACATCCACGCGGTGACTTCCATGTCCATCGCACACCACCGGATCCTCGTTCTCGCCGTGCGTCATGAGTTCGCCGGCGTCCTCGACCGGCGACCCGCGCGAAGCCTAAAACCTCAACTAAAGTTGAAGTCAAGTTCGTCTGGTTTATCCTATCTGTGCCAGCGTCGAGCCTGGTCGAGCGGATCGGGTCAGATCGCTTGCATCTCGTCCCTGTCGTGATCGGCGAGGAGCGCCTGAAGATCATCCGGATTCGCTGGTCAAGATCGTGGAACCCGGTATCGCGAGTGCCTCGGCGGCGGCGAGAGCATCGGCCGCATTGGTGCCGCCGGTCTGACCAAGCAGCCGGCCAGCGTCCCGACCCGGGTCTGGCACCGTCGCCGCGGTGTTGACGGCCTTGAGTACCCGGTTCACCGGTGCGTCCCGGGAGCCTCCGCGGAGGGGTCTCGGGACGCGCAACCACAGGTACGCGCAGCTCGACATGACGCGCGAGGGCCTCACGAAGGACGGCCCGGGTGCGTGCGTCGCCTCTCGCGACCAGTGATGACCGCGCCGGGGATGTCCAGCTGCGCAACCGGCGTACCGGTGGGACATGGGCACGCAGCAATCCGGGCCGAACGCCCACTTCCACAAGACAATCTCCGAATCGTTCTTCATCCTGTCGGGGACGGTGCTTCTGTTCGACGGGGACCGCTGGATCAACACCACGGCCGGGGACTTCCTCTACGTTCCCCAGGGCGGGGTGCACGCGTTTCGCAACACGTCCGGCAAGCCGGCATCCCTGCTGCTGCTCTTCACCCCCGGCGCACCGCGCGAGGCCTACTTCGAGGAGCTCGCTGAGATTGCCGCCTCCGGCCGTCGGCTCAGCGACGAGGAGTGGACCGACCTTTACCTTCGCCACGACCAGTACATGGTCTGACCATCCGAACCCAGGGCTCCGTCATGTTTGGGAAATTTGCCGTTTTTATCGTATTCATCCCATCTAGTGGGGGCCTGGTTGGGTAGTTGTGGAAGCGGGTGGCATGACCGATCCGTTCAACAACCGGCGGCAGGCTTCGCGCATCATGAAGCGGTGACCGACTTCGACAAGATCTCCGAGTTCATGGCGACCCACTCCCGGCTGTTCGATCGACGCAGGTTCGAGCTGCTCTTCGGCGGCGGCACCGCCGAGGCCGTACTGGCGGCCCTGGCCGCGTACCGCAACGCCGACGGCGGTTACGGGTCCGGGCTCGAACCGGATCTTCGGTCGTCGAGCAGCCAGCCGGTAAGCGCGCTGCACGCGTTCGAGGTCTTCGAGGAGATCGCCCCCGACACCGCCCCGGAAGCGGCCCTGCTGTGCGGGAACTCGACGGGCCAGGCCATGCGCTGGAGTTCCGGTTCGCGCTGCAGTTGCTCGACACCGTGCACGATCTGGTGCCCAGCGCAGACGCCGAACTGCAGCGGCTCGGCAGGTTCATCCCGGCAGCCGGCTCCATGGCGGTTGAAGGGGGCATTGAGGACGAGGCGATGCACCCGCTGGACTTCGCCCGGAACCGGGCCGGCCGATCCGCAAGCTCTTCTCCGACGCCGCGATCGAGGCGGAACTGGATCGCCTCGTAGCGGAGCAGCGCGACGACGGCGGATGGACCGTCGACTGGGGTGCGTTCTCTGCCGCCGGTACCTTCGAGTGGCGCGGCTGGGCCACGGTCCGTGCGCTGAAAACCTTGCGCGCGAACGATCGAGGCTAACTCATCAGTGCGCCGAGCGGGACGGATGGCGC
>JBOHFU010000353.1:2739-4401 GCA_050699675.1 Pseudonocardiaceae bacterium | reverse complement strand
TGATCTCAGCGCAGGGACTCGTGACGCGGCTACCCATCTCCGGAGATGTGATCGCGTACCTGGTCGACGAGGCCTACGACGCCCGTGATTCCCGCGACGTAAGCCGCGCAGAAGCAAGTGCAAGGACCCAGGCCAAAGCCTATCTGGAGGTGATGCGGTCGTTTCTCGACTGCTCGTGTGCCTATATCGTCAGCACTGGACCAGAAATCGGCACCCGGGAGTCGCGACACGTCGTTGCGCAATATCGTATCAGCGGGGATGAGGTGCTTGGAGCAGCCCGTTTCGACGATGCGATCGCCGTCGGGGCGTGGCCGGTTGAATACCATCCTGGCCCCGGAATACCCTCGGAATGGCGTTTCATCTCAGGCGAAGGTCACTTCGATATTCCGCTGGGAGCGCTGCGCAGCATCGACACCGACAACCTCCTCGCGGCTGGGCGAAACATCGACGGGGACCGCGCTGCAGGTGGCTCGCTCCGCGTGATGGGAACCGCATTCGCCACTGGGCATGCGGCCGGGATCGCTGCAGCCTACGTCGCCGAGCGCGGTCCAACCCTTGATGCTGCCACTGTGCAAGCCGAACTGTTCCGGCAACACGCGAACCTGCCGCACTCGCGCGATCCGAGACAGCCGCACCAACACGACTACCTGCGTTTACCTGCGAAGTTAGGGAGAAACCGTGTCAGTTGAGACAGGTGGCCAACACCATGGCGGTCTGACCGGGCTCTCCTCCGGCGCTGTCGCTGCGTCGACACTGCCGCGACGCCCCCGGGTGGGCCACATCGAATTCTTGAACTGCTTCCCGCTGCTGTCGGGGTTGGCCAGGACGGGGAGTCTGTTAGACCTGGAGCTGATCAAAGACACGCCTGACAACCTCAGCGACGCACTGGCAAAGGGAGAGCTCGACATCGGCCCCGTCAGCCTCCTCGAGTTGCTCAAGAATGCGGAAGATCTCGTGGTGCTGCCGGACATCGCAGTCGGCAGCGACGGTCCAGTGATGTCCTGCCTGATCGTCAGCCGATTACCGCTCGGCCAGTTGGACAAACTTCCGGTCGCGCTGGGCTCGACCAGCCGGACCTCTGTCAGGCTTGCTGAACTCCTGCTCAGCGATCTGATCGGGGTGCAACCGGAGTACTTCTTCTGCCCACCCGACCTCGCCGCCATGCTGGAGGAGGCCCCGGCGGCCGTGATTATCGGCGACCCTGCGTTACGGGCGGCGCTGTACGACGCCCCGCGACTGGGTCTGGAGGTGCACGATCTTGGTCAGATGTGGCACGACTGGACCGGTCTTCCCTTTGTATTCGCGGTGTTCGCCGCTCGCCGTGAGTTCGTTGATCGTGAGCCCGAGGCGGTCCGTCGGGTCCATGCCTACCTGCTGGAAGCGCGCGATTTTTCCCTTGCGAATGTGGACCAGGTCTGCGAGCAGGCAGCCCGCTGGGAGGCCTTTGACGCCGCAACCCTCAAGCGCTACTACACCGTCGCCCTTGACTTCACGCTCGGCGCTCGGCAGCTCGCCGGAATTGCCGAATTCACGAGAAGGATAGCGGGTCCGCGTTCTGGTTTCCCGCCACAGGTGCAGCTGCAGCTGCTTCCTAGACTACCGATAAGCTCGCGCCCATGACAATTGTGACCCCACTGCCCTTGAGCTATGGACGTGCTGGTA
>JBOHFU010000353.1:0-2639 GCA_050699675.1 Pseudonocardiaceae bacterium | reverse complement strand
TCGTAGACCACAGCCCAGACCGGCTGACGTAAAGGAGACTGCCATCATGGAATTGAAACCCCAAACGCAAGACCCACAGATCGAGCTGGTGGAGGCCAACTCGGGCGAGGTCACCCTGCTGATCGACGGCGGCCAGGCAATGCAGGCGTGGGAGCGCGAGCTGATGTGGGAGATGGCCGACATGCTCTGCGAGTACGGGTCGGAGTTCCTGGAAGTGGGGTTAGGGCTGGGGATCTCGGCCCTGCGGATCGCGGAGAACCCACGCACGCGCCGGCACGTGGTGGTGGAGAAGTACGAGCAGGTGATCGAGCTGTTCAGGGAACGCCACCCGGCGCTTCCCGATTCGCTTGACATCGTCCATGCGGACATCTATGACTTCGTGCACGACCTGGAGCCGGAGAGCGTCGACGGCATCTTCTTTGACCCCTACCCCACGCCGGATCGGTATGGCGGCAAGGCGCTGGAGGTGATCCCGGCAATGGCGCGGGCGCTGCGCATCGGTGGAGTCATAATTCCCTTCTTCTCAAGGGTTCCCGAACTAAATAAATGGTTCGAGCCATTCTTTCGCCGGGTCATCGTGGAGCGCCGCTCGTTTTGTGCCTACCCCACGACCGAGTACATGGCGGCGATGGAGGGCACGACTGAGGACATGCCGGCGACGGAGGGCACCGCTTACATCCAATGCTTCATCAAGACGGCAGAACCAAGCGCGGGTTAGTTCGTAACGACTCCGCGCCAGAACGGCAGGAGCGCTCAATGACTGGTCTTCGGGTTGATATCAGCCCGGCCGCGGCGGTCCACAAGTTGTCGCGGCACTCGCCGGACCGCACTGCAATCGTCTATGAGGGCCGGTCGATCAGCTACGGGGAGCTTGCTGGCGAGTCCGGCCGGCTTGCCATGGTGTTGGCTGACTGCGGAGTCGGACGCGGTGACCGGGTCGCCTATATCGGCCTGAACAGCCCAACCTTTCTGACCACTTTTCTGGCCGCAACCTGGATTGGTGCAGTTTTCGTGCCGGTCGACTTCCGGCTGGCTGCCGGCGAGGTACGCCATGTGCTCGACGACAGCGCAGCGCACACGCTGGTGGTCGAGGCGGGGCATCGGGCGGTCGTAAATCTGGCCGCTGAACGGATTCCGGTGCGGCAGCGCCTGCTCGTCGACGACGATCCCGCCGTCGGAGTCGAAGGGGAGTCCGGACAGCAGTGGGCCAGCCTCAGCTCAGCGGTAGCGGCTGCCGCCACACCTGGGGACCCGCAGCAGTGCCACGATCAGGATGTCGCGATGTTGGCCTACACCTCCGGTACGACCGGCCGGGCCAAGGGCGTAGCGATCAGTCACGGCAGCCTCTGGTGGAACAGCGCCAACCTTGACTGCGTAGCCGACATGCGCACCGACGACATCAATCTCGTCGTCGCGCCGCTGTTTCATACGGCCCCGCTTGGCTGCTTTACGCTGCGCAGCCTGGTCCGCGGTGCGACAAGTGTGGTGCGTAGGTCCTTTGACGCTGCGCAGACCCTGGCCGATCTCGTTGAGCTGCGGGTCAACATTTTCTTCGCTGTGCCGGCGATGTATACCGCCATCGCGCGCTTGCCGGGATTCGCCAGCGCGGATCTGTCCGGGCTGCGTACCGCGGTCGTCGCCGGCGCTCCGGCGCCCCCTGCGCTGATCACCGAGTATGCCGACCGTGGCGTGGTGCTGCAGCAGGGGTACGGGCTGACCGAGACGTTGTTCTCGACCTGTCTGCCCGCGGCGAAGACCAGACAGAAGATCGGTTCCGTCGGGGTGGCCCTGCCCTTCACCGAGATCCGTCTGGTCGAGGAAGGCACGGGCAACGAGCTCACGGAGCCAGGCGTAGGTGGCGAGGTCTGCATGCGGGGGCCGACCGTTACCCAGGGTTACTGGAACAACGCCGCCGCGACGGCTGCGGTGTTCGACGCCGGGGGGTGGTTTCACAGCGGTGACATCGGCTACTTCGACGCTGACGGCTTCCTTTACATCATCGACCGGATCAAAGACATGATCATCGTCGGTGGGGACAACGTTTACCTGGCAGATGTCGAGCGCGTCCTCGTCGACTTCCCCGGAATCCTTGACGTCGCGGTGGTCGGCGTTCCCGACGAGACCTGGGGCGAACGGGTCGTGGCCGTACTGAGCTGTCCGGACGGTGTCGGGCCGACCCTGGCCGAGATCCGCCGATTCGCCGAGCCGCACCTGGCTTCGTACAAACTGCCTAGCCGGCTGCACGTGATTGAAGCCGTGCCACGCAACGTCATGGGCAAGATCGACAGGAATGCGATCCGCGTCGGTCTGGCTACTGGCGCCTTGACGTCGGCGCCCACTGCAGCCACGTCGCAACCTGTGGCCACGTCGCCCCCGGCAGTAAGGCCACCAGCCGCTACCCAGACCGTCCGTGGCTCAGAACCTGTGTCCAACGGCCGTACCGGGCCCGGCACTGATTCCCAGTCGATCAAAGTCGATTCCACAGCGGGCAGCGGGCGTCCGGAATGGGCGCAGCGCCTTGCCGGGTTGTCTCCATCGAGGCAGTACCGGCTGGTGCTGCAGCTGGTCACCGCGCACATTGCCGAGATGCTCGAGCAGCCAGTGTCGACCCAGCTAGCAGCCGAAAGCAAGCTGGAAGA
>JBOHFU010000352.1:0-4404 GCA_050699675.1 Pseudonocardiaceae bacterium | reverse complement strand
ACGCCTTCGGCATCACGCCGGCGGCAATCTCGACGAGCTTGCCGCCTTCCACCTTGTACACCCCAGATGCGGTGGCGCCGCGGTGGCTCTCGGCGGAGAACTTCACCGGACCGATGACGCCGCCAGTATCGACGGCACTCATGGACTCAAGCGCCTTGCGCAGCTCCGGACCGGTCAGCCGCTTGCCGTCGCTGAGGACCTTCTCGATGCCCTTGGTCATCACGTGCATCGTGTACCAGCCCTGTACGTAGTGCAGACCCTTCGCGTCGAGGTCGACACCCTTGGACCTGGCGTAGTCGCGGACCTCTTGGTGACCGGGCTTGGTGGCGGTCGGAGGCGCGAACGGCTGGATCATCCAGTGCCCCTCAGCGGCGGCGCCGGCGGTCTTGACGAATAGCTCGTCGGCGCACCAGTTGAGGCACACGATGCGCATGCCCAGCTTCTGCGTGGCGATATCACGGGCCACCACGGCGGCCGGGCTCGCCACCTGCTGAAGCACGACATACTTCGCGCCTTGGTCCTGGGCCTGCTGGAGCAGCCCGACGAAGTCGGTCGAGCCGGCCTTCATCGGGTAAGCCTTGAACCCGAGTTGGTAGCCGCGCTGCGCGATCCACTTCTGGCCGTCGGCCAGCGGTGCAGTGCCGAACGGCGAGTCGTGGTGGAAGACCGCCACCTGCGCGGTCGGGTCCTGGCTGGCGATCTGGTCCAGGGCCACGCGCATCTGGTCGGAGTAGGTGGGCGCGACCACGAAGTTGAACGGCGACTGGCTCGGGTCGGTCAGCACCTCGGCGTACGAAGCCGACATGAACGGCAGCTCATCGTCCTTGACCTTGCCGCGCAGCGCCTCGGAGTCACCGGTACCCCAGCCCTGGATCGCGACCGCGCCCGCAGAGACGGCTTTCTTGTACTTCTCCTCCGCGACGGGGACCTTGTAGGCGTAGTCTTCGCTCAGCGCCGTGACCTTGTGACCGTCGATCCCGCCACCGGCGTTGAGCTTGTCGACGTAGGCGAGCATGCCCTCGTTGTACGGGGTGCTCACGTCGGCGGTGGCGCCCGTGAGGTCGGCGAGCACGCCGATGACGATCTCCTTGTTATCCTCGCCCGCGCCCCCTCCGCCCGGTCCGCCGCAGGCGGCCAGGAGCAGCAGCGCCGCGCTGGCGATCCACAGCTTCCTCATTCCCACTCCCCTCACTTGAGATTTAGTAACGGAACGGCCAGAACCGGAAGTAGTCCCTGGCGCGCTGCCAGATCCGGTTGAGGCCGCGCGGCTCGAACAGCAAAAACAGCACGATGACCAAGCCGAATGTCCCGGCCTGGACGGCGGGCAGCTGGGCAGCGAACACCGGGGCCACCCCGCGCAGCGCGTCGGCCAGCTCGGCAAGCAGCGGCGGCAGCAACATGATGAAAGCCGCCCCGTACACCGACCCGGCGATGCTGCCGAGCCCCCCGACGATGATCATAGCGAGGAACTGGATGGAGACGTCCAGGGTGAACCGCTCCCAGGTGACGGTCTCGGTGTAGTGGGCGGTGAGCGCGCCGGCCAGACCCACGTACCCGGACGACACCGCAAATGCGACGAGCTTGGTCCGGGTCAGGTCGACACCGATCGCGCTGGCCGCGATGTCCTGGTCCCGGACGGCCATGAACGACCGGCCGAGGGCGGTGCGGAACAGGTTGCGGGCGCTGAGCACGGCGAGCACCGCGATCACAACGATGATCCAGTACCAGGAGAACTCGAAGCTTTGCCGGGGCAGCCGCCAGCCGAAGATCGTCAACCGCTCGACGTCCAGGAAGCCCTGCCCCCCGGTGAGCCAGCCCCAGCGGCGGACGACGAACATGATGATCTCTTGGCTGGCCAGGGTCGCGATGGCCAGATAAAGCCCCTTGAGCCGCAGCGCCGGCAGGCCGAAGAACGCACCGACCGCCGCGGTGACTCCGACCGCGCACAGTATCGACAGCGGCACCGGGAAGCCGGCACGACCGGCGAGGATCGCCGAGGTGAAGGCGCCGACGGCGAGGAAGCCGCCCTGGCCGAGGGAAATCTGGCCGGTGAAACCGACCAGGATGTTGAGCCCGACCGCGCCGACGACCGCGATGCCGATGGTGTTGGCGATACCGAGCCAATAGTTGTCCAACACGAACGGCAGGGCCAGCAGTGCGGCGAGCATGAGGATCAGGCGAGCGTGCTCTGCGCGGGTGTGCCGTAGCCGCAGCTCGGAGGCGTAGGAGGTGTGGTAGACCCCGGTCGCGGTCGCAGCCATCTCCGCTAGACCCTCTCGATCCGGGGTTGTCCGAACAGTCCGTACGGTCGTAGCAACAGGATCAGCACCAGCGCGACGTACGGAACGACTTGCGACGCCCCGGCCGAGACACCTTCGGCGTACTGGCTGATCAGGCCGATCACGACACCGCCGACGATCGTGCCGGGTACCGAGTCCAGGCCGCCGAGGATGACGACCGGGAACACGATCAACCCGAAGCCGGCCAGGTTGCCGGAGACGTCGGAGATGCCGGCCAGCAGGACGCCGCCGATCAGCGCGCTCACCGCAGCCAGCGCCCAGGCCAGGGCGAAGATGCGGCGTACCGAGATGCCCTGCACGAGCGCGGCCTGCTGGTCGTCGGCGACGGCGCGCATCGCGATCCCGTGCCGCGACCAGCGGAACAACGCGGTGAACGCGGCGAACACCACGGCCGCCACGGCGACCGCAACCAGCCGGTCCATCGGAACAACCGCACCAAGGACGTCCACCGTCGCGGCAGGCAGCACCTCGGGCATCTCGCGCGGCGTCGTACCGAAGAACATCTGCACCACGGCCTTGAGGATCGCCGCGAGGCCGATGGTGACCATGATGACCGCGATCGGGTCCTCACCGATGAGCGGCCGCAGGATCAGGCGCTCGATGAGGACACCCAGTGCGGCGGCGGCGGCGACCCCCACGATCACAGCAGGAACCAGCGGCAAGTCGAGCAGCACGTATGCGGTGTAGAAAAGGTACGCGCCGACCAGGAGGAACTCGCCCTGGGCGAAGTTAATCACACTGGTTGCCTTGTAGATGAGGACGAACCCGAGAGCGGCCAGCGCCAGGATCGCGCCGTTGGCCAACCCGTAGACAGTCAGCTGGATGAACTGGGTCACGCCCGACCACTCCAGACCGGTCGCCGCCGGCCAGCGAGCGCATCAGGGTCCAGTGGCCGGTGCACCGCCAGCGTGATGGTTCGATCGACGCGGCTGCCGTCCTGGTACCGCACCGTGGTGTGGATCTTCACTTCGGGCTCACCCTGATCCAGCGCGGCGATGATGTCGCCGTATCGCGCGGCAATGACTCCGCGGCGAACCTTGCGGGTCCGGGTGATCTCGTCGTCGTCCGGGTCGAGCTGCTTGTGCAACAGCACGAACCGTCGCACCCGGATCGCCGCCGGCAGATCGGTGTTGGCGCAGGCCACCTCCTCGGCGACCAGCGCACCGACCTCGGGCTTGCCGGCGAGGTCGGTGTAGGTGGTGTAGCCGAGCCGGGCCCGCTCGGCCCACGCGCCGACCGTCGCCGCCTCGATGCAGATCATCGCGGTGATCCCGGATTCGCCGTGGAAGGCGACCGCCTCGGCGATGTACGGGGAGAACTTCAGCTTGTTCTCGATGAACGCGCTGGAGAACCGGCTCCCGTCGGGCAGGGTCACCACGTCTGACTGCCGGTCGATAACGACGAGGTGCCCGTCGTCGAGGTAGCCGGCGTCGCCGGTGTGCAGCCACCCCTCGCCGTCCAGAGCCTTGGCGGTGGCCTCGCCGTTGTGCAGGTACCCGGCGAACACGCTGGCCGAGCGGAGCATGATCTCGCCGTCGTCGGAGATCCGCAGCTCGGTACCGGGGATCGGCGTGCCGACGGTGTGGAAGCGCAGGTCGTCGTCGCGGTGGGCCACCGCGATGCCGGAAATCTCGGTTTGGCCGTAAATCTGCTTCAGGTTGACGCCGATCGCGTGGTAAAAGCGGAAAACGTCCGGCGACAGTGGTGCCCCGCCGGTGTAGCACCGGCGGATCCGGGCCAGCCCAAGCTGGTCACGTACCGGCCGCAGCCCCACCACGTCGGCAACCCCGGAGGCCACCGCCAGGGCGACACCCGGCTTGCTGCCCCGTACCCGCTGCGCGGCGGCTCGATCGCCAATGCCGTACGCCCAGCCGAAGACACGGCGTTTGAGCCAGCCGGCCTCGTCGATGCGGACCTGGACGTCGGAAAGCATGGACTCCCAGATCCGGGGCGGAGCGAAGATCAGATCCGGACCGATCTCGCGCAGGTCCGACCGCTGGGTCGCGGGATCCTCGGGGAACGACAGCGTGAGCCCGCACCGCAGCCCGCACGCGACGGCCAGCATCTGCTCGCCGACCCAGGCCAGCGGCAGGAACGAGACGTA
>JBOHFU010000351.1:0-4413 GCA_050699675.1 Pseudonocardiaceae bacterium | reverse complement strand
CCCTGCATCGCTCGGGTCGCCTCCGTGGGCCAGGGCCGGCCGGCTTCGGCGGCAACACCGCGGCGAACGACGTCCCACAACTGCTCCGAATCCACGAGCACGCCGTCGAGATCGAAGACCACCGCGCGTACCACATCCCCGGTCATCATGCCTCCGCCAGTCGTCCCCGACAGGTCCATACGATTCTCACCAAACGGCTCCCAAGCGGCTCGCTTCACGGGGTCGGCGAACGAGCCAGGCGGACGGTACGGGCCGCGAGCTGGCAGCACTGGAGACAGCACGTCAGTACCGACCACAGTCAGGTCCGGGACACTCTGCCGGAACGGCCTGCGGCGAGACCGGCTCCACGATCAAGCATCGAGTCAGACCCACCCAATGCGCCGACGCGCATCCTCACTGTCAAGCATCCGAGCACTGGGCGGGCCGTGGAGTCAGCCCGCGTTATCGACCGCCGTGCGCAGTAGCATGATCGGCTTGCGGGACGTCGTCATGCCGCATAGTGCCGTCAGAACCGTGCCACCTAATCGCCGAAGATCAAACCCAGGCGCTCAGGTGCCGTCGATGGTCGCCGTCGTGCCCGTCGCGCAGCACCACTCGCTTGCCGGCCATTTAGTTAGGGCGGATTAACTTCGGACGTGCCCGCGGACGTGCAGATCGATCTCGTGGCCGGGGTCGGTCAGGCAGAGGTCGGCGCGGCCCTCGTCTAGCACCAGCCAGAAGTGGCTCTTGCGGTCGCTGGACCCCTCGAGAGGCGTTCAAGCGCATCGAGGCCGCGCAGGCGCCCGCTGGCGCGCGGTGAACGCGCCCTGATCACCGCTGCGACATGAACATCTTTGTGAGTGTCCACACCAACAATGACTTCTCGGAGCCAGCGTGGGCCTGGCTGGGCTCGGTCGCCTGGGACGTCCTGGGCACGTCGTTCGTCTCCTGCTCGGTGAACCCGCCGGAACCGCGAGGCGCGAACGAGAGAGTGATTAGCCCAGCGTTGCTGTCCCGGGTGTCAAGGTGTCGCCACAGGACGACCGTGGCGCATCCACTCCATACCGCATGGTCTGTGGGACAGCGACGGTGGCCGCCCACTCCCTTGCCGCCGCCAACCGTTCCCGGCTGGGCACGAGGTCGCGCCGCACCCACCACCCGGAGCGGTCATCGGTGAGGTGGATAGGCACGTAGTCGGCGGTCATCCGCGCGTCGGCCACGATCCCCGTGCCTCCCGACCAGAACCCGTGGGTCTCGATGAACACCGGCCGCACCTCGTCGAACACGTAGTCCCGCAGGCCGGGCATGTCGCCGGCGCGCCAGAACCGGGCGATCGGTGCGGATGCGAGCCCGGCAAGATCGACGATCTCGAAGCGGCTCGTCAATGCCGACCCGCCCACATCGGGGGTGGCCAGGGCTCCGCCGGGGACGCCAAGGATGTCGGCGAACCCGTTTACCGAAGCGCCGATGTTCTGCGCGACCGCGCACATAGGCACCGTCGGCGCCTTCCGGAACGTCTCGGCCGCGGACGCCCAGCCTAGGCCGGTCAACCCGACCGCCACGAGCGCGACCACCGCGACACCAGCCCGCGCCCGGGCGGCAAGCTGCGGCAGCACCCGAGCACCGGCCACGCTCGCGGCGAGCGCGGTGAGCGGCCATACCGGCGTGGCGAACCGGTACTCGCCCATCCAGTCGGCCTCCAGCACCGCGAACGCGGCAACAGCCAACCCGAGCGGCACCAGCAGCATCGCCAGCACGGTCCGGCCGCGGCCGCGCTGCAGCATCGCCGCCGCGATCACCCCGACCACGAGCACGACGGTGAGCCACCCGGTGTAGGCGACGAGCTCGGACGGCCGCCCCAACTCCTCCGCCGTCGGGACACCCTGGGCCTTCGCGAGCGCCGTGTTCGGCAGGTACTCCCCGAACGTCGCCAGGCGCCAGGCGAGATAGGCGCCAGCCGGGATAGCGAACGCCAAGGTCGACACCACCACCGCCTGGGCGGCGCGGGGGACCCGGGCTGGCTGCAGGAGGAGCAGTACCGCGACCGGGTACGCGGCGGCGTAGATCAGCCCGTCGGGGCGGGTGAGCGCCGCCAGCGCGGCCAGCAGCCCGCACCCGACCGCGACCCGCACCTCGAGCAGCCGTCGGGCGACCGCGGCCCGGGCCAGCAGTGCCGCGAGAGTGACCGCGGCCAAGGCGAGCAGCGGGTTCTCCAGCCCGGACGACACCCAGATCACGAATGACGGCACCGCCGCCGTCGCCGCCCCGGCGACCACTGTGAGCAGAACCGGCCGTCGGGACACCGCACGGGCGACCGCGTAGAACCCGGCGAACACCCCAGCGCAGCACAGCAGCGCGACGAACTTCGGGAACACCACCAGATCGGGCACCCCGAACCAGGTGCCGCGGTCGAACAGCCCCAGCCAGCGCCCCAACACGAGGACCGCTAGCCACGCCGGGTTCGAGTAACCCTCCACCGGGTCGGCACCGGGCTGCAACACCGCTCCCTCACCGGCGGCGAGGGAGCGGGCATAGGCGAAGGTGATCGCGGCGTCGTCGACGATCCACCGCCCGTACAGCTGCATGTGCAGCGCCACCAGCACGGTGGGGACCCCGACCGGGAGCAGCCAGTCCACCCAAGTATGGCGAGGCAGCGCCGCGGGCGCGGGTGGTGTGGCGCGGAGGCGTTCGGTGACCTCAACCATCCCGGCATCCTCCCCGACCCGCACGGGAAGGATGCGGTCAGCCCTCGACACCGCTCGACATCGAAGGTCCGGCCGGCCCGGCGATCCGGGCGGCGTTCGCCGAGTTCGCACCCGATGAGTGAGCGCAGTTCGAGGCCGAATACGCCCAGGCACTGAGCAGCGCCGGAGTTTGACCTCGCCCCGGCCGAGGCGGTGCTCGATCGCTGGTGGGGGATCGCCGCGATCCGGACCAACCCCTGTCCGAGCAGGAGCGCGCGCAGGTCGCGCGAGCCAAGGCCGGCGATTTTTCGGGAGTTCCGGGCCTGGGCGCGTGGCAGTCCCCCGGTCGCCGGAGCGGCTACCGGGGGTGCTGGTGACGTCGGGTCAGCCGAACTCTCCGGCGCGGACGCCGGTGGTGAACGCGGTCCAATCGGACACGGTGAACGTCAGGGCTGCGCCGGTGGGGTTCTTGCTGTCCCGCACGGCACGGCGCCCGCCGTCGAGGTCGGCGACCTCAACGCAGCTCATTTGGCCGTTGCTGCGGCTGCTCTTGTGCCAGGTGGCGCTCGACAGATCGGTTGTGCTCACTTCTCGACTCCCTTGCGACGCTCCGCTCCGGTCTGGAAAGCGTGTTCAGCAGGCTCAGCGGGGCTATTTGGGTGCTGATTACCCCGCTGAGCCCGCTGAATGCGGGTGGGTCAGAGCTTGCCAGTGCGTAGGGCGGTGGTGAAGGTGGTCCATGCGGTGGGGGTGATGAGCAGGGCTGGGCCGGTCGGGTTCTTGCTGTCCCGCACAGCACGCGCACCACCGTCGAGGTCGGCGACCTCAACACAGCTCGCTTGGCCGTTGCTGCGGCTGCTCTTGCGCCAGGTGGCGCTTGTCAGGTCGGTTGTGCTCACTTTCCTAGCTCCCTTGCCACTTGAGTGATCCGTTCCTGGGATGCCCTCTCGTTCAGAGACGACACCCAGATGTTGGTGAACGCCGTGTCGTAACGGTCGACCTCGCGTGGTTTGTCCAGGTACAGGGCCCCGGTGAAGCTTTCGACGTAGACCGTGGGTGGCTCGGTGTCCTGGCCGGTGCCGTTGAGTGGGAACCGCAGGATCTCGAACGTCCCAGACATGATGCCGTGGTGCAGCCCGGCGCCGAAGGGCATCACCCTAAGCGACACGGTGGGCAGCCCGCCTGCTTCTATCAGCCGCTCCAGCTGGCGCATCATCGCCTTTTCGCCCCCGATCGGGCGGTGCAGGATGGCTTCGTTGAGCACCACCTGCAGCGCCGGCGGGTCGGTGACCCGGGTGAGCAGCGCTTGCCGGGCCATGCGGACGTGGACCCGCCGCTCGATCTCCGTGTCATCTACCCGAGGGTTATCGGCCCGGATCACCGCTCGGGCGTAGTCCTCGGTCTGCAGCAGTCCGGGTATCAGCTCGGACTCGTACCAGCTGATGGAGGACGCGGCCTCTTCCAAGCCGACGTAGACGTCGAAGTACTCGGGAATGGCGTCGCCGTAGGAGTGCCACCAGCCGCGTGCCTTGGTCTCCTTGGCCAACCCCATCAGCGCCTCGGTGAGGTCGGCGGACGCGCCGTAGACCTTGCACATCGTCTCTACATCGAAGCTGCGCAGGGAGGTCTGCCCGGTCTCGATGCGCCAGATCTTGGCCTCGGACCACTCCAGCCGTGCCGCCGCCGCGCGCACGGTGAGCCGCGATTGGTTGCGCATGTCGCGCAGGTGCCGGCCGAGTTGCCGGCGGGG
>JBOHFU010000350.1:0-4417 GCA_050699675.1 Pseudonocardiaceae bacterium | reverse complement strand
CACGCGAGAGGAAGGGGTGTCGAGCATTAGACCTCTTTTCTGGATCATCGTTCATGGGCGGAGTCAGATTACCTGTGGAGCTGCTACGCAATCACCTCGACCGTCGATCAGCCTCACGGGGCGGCTGAGCTCGACCACCCCCTGCTGCGCAAGGCCAACCAGCAGTTCGCCGAACAGAGCAGTAGTCGTGAACGCATCAGCTCAATCGACGCAGCCGTGCTATTCAAGGTGAAAGCCCAACGATGGCGCGGGGCAGTCTGGATCGACGCCGCTGGCAGGTCGTGGATGGTAGCGGCCGGCTGGCGCGAGGAAGGCAGTCAGGACGACTTCTACGAGGCTCTGGGCACGCTGCCCGCAGCGCACGAGCCCGATACAACGCAGAGCACAGCCCGCCTCTGGCCACCAACACGGACGTGACCCAGTGGCTGCCCACCGATGCTGACCAGGATCGCTTCGCAGCGGAGGGGGCCGTCCGGTTGATCCGCGAACTTGAAGCAACGGTGCGCCCCGGCTGCGATCGCAATGCCTGGTTCCCAGAGCTCGCCATGCCGCACCGCGCCCTGGAGCCCGGGGAACAAATCTGGTCGAACCTGATGGACCCGGTGGTGGCGTCGCAGCTCATCGGCTGCGACCAGCTGTGAACAGCGCAAAGCCCGGCCGCCGACCGTCCGGACGGGGAAGGGCTCACTTCCTCAGCCTACGGGGCCTTGGCCTCGTCAGGATGTCGTGCGCCGACCGTCAGCGGCAGGCGGTGCCGAGATCAATCCCCCGCGGCCCGGCGACGGCGGGTCTCGGTGTCTTCTTCGAGCTGTCGGGCCGCCTCGTGCTGCCCCAACGCCCGCAGGTCGTCGGCGAGGTTGCTGGCCGAGGCCAGGGTGTGGGGATGCTCCTCACCCAGCACCCGACGCCGCCGGATCAGGGTGTCCTCATCCAGCCGCCGGGCCGCCTCGTACTCCTCCAACGCCCGCAGGTCATAGGCGAGATTGTGCGCCGAGAACAGGGTGAGGGGGTGCTCCTCACCCAGCACCCGACGCTTCCGGGTCAGGGTGTCCTCATCCAGCTGCCGGGCCGCCTCGTACTGTCCCAACCACCACAGGTCGTGGGCGAGGCGTCTGGCCGAGTCCAGAGTGTCGGGATGCTCCTCACCCAGCACCCGACGCCGCCGGATCAGAGTGTCCTCATCCAGCCGCCGCGCCGCCTCATACTGCCCCAATCCCCACAGGTCGACGGCGAGGCGTCTGGCCGAGAACAGGGTGTCGGGGTGCTCCTCACCCAGCACCCGACGCCGCCGGGTCAGGGTGTCCTCATCCAGCCGCCGGGCCGCCTCGTACTCTCCCAACCCCCACAGGTCGGCGGCGAGGTCGTTGGCCGAGGTCAGGGTGTCGGGGTGCTCCTCACCCAGCACCCGACGCTTCCGGATCAGGGTGTCCTCATCCAGCCGCCGCGCCGCCTCATACTGCCCCAACGCCCGCAGGTTGGCGGCGAGGTTGTTGGCCGAAGTCAGGGTGTCGGGGTGCTCCTCACCCAGCACCCCACGGCGGAGTTCCAGGGCACGCTCGATGAGCGGCAGGCCCGCCATTGGTTCTCCGCGGGTCAGCAGATAACGGGCGGTCTCGTTGAGCAACCAAGCGACGTCGGCGGCGGCGTCATCGAGAGCACGGCCGGCGTCGGTGGCGGTCAGCGCGTGCGGGAGCAGCCGTCGCCATTGCGGCCAGGTACCGGGGTTGTCCCACGAGTCGGGTGGGACAGCGGCGCGCAGCAGCCGGACCGCAGTCACAGCCAGGTCGGCCTCGCTGGACGACCGGGCGCGCAGGATGGCTTGGACGAGCCGGTGCAGTTGCAGGCTGCCGGTCTGCACCCGGGCCAGCGACCGGGTGCGCAGCAGCCGGGTGAGGCGGGCGAACGCCAGCGGGTCGCCGGCTGCGGCGGCGAGCGCGCTGGGCAGCGCCTGCGCGTGTGCGGTGAACAGGGTGAAGGGGATGGGTTCGGGGGCGAGGTGGGCGCACAGGGTAAGAAGGTGCAGCGCGGTGGGTTCGTCGGTGGCGAGCCGGTCGAACGCCACTTGCCAGCTGGCGGCCAGGGACGCCGAGTATCCCGTGGGCGCCTCGTCGGCCAGCAGTTCAGCGGCCCGAGTGTCCAGCAACCGGAGGTACTCGTCGGCTGGCAGGCCGGTCTCGTCCAGGTAGGCGGCGGCTTGGGCCACCGCCAGCGGCAGATTGTCCACCGCGTCGGCGATCCGGGCCGCATCGGGCGCCGACAGCCGAGGTACCCGCCGCACCAGCAGGTTGACGGATTCGCTGGGTTCGAACAGATCGACCCGCACCGTGGTGGCCGGCCCGCTCCACTGTGGGTTGCGGGAGGTGATGAGCACCTGCCCCGCACCGCTAGGCAGAAACGGTGCCAGCAGCTGCGGATCCTCGGCGTTGTCGTAGATCAGCAACCACCGGTCCCGATCCCGCAGTGCGCCGAGCAGCCGCGGCACTGCGGACGTGATGGGGTCGCGCTCGGCGGCGAGGTCCAGCGCGCGGGCCAGCTCAGCCAAGCGTTCCGGGATGAGGGTGGGTTCCTCCGAGGGCACCCACCACACCACGTCGTAGTCGTCCCCGTGGCGGTGGGCGTACTCGATGGCCAGCGCGGTCTTGCCGATCCCGCCCATGCCGTGCAGCGCGTGCGCTACCGTCGCGCCGCCGGCGAGAAGCGAACGTCGCAGGTCAGTCAGCAGCTCCTCGCGGCCGGTGAACTGGGCGCTGCGGGCGGGCACGTTCCAGACCCGGCCTACCGGCGCCCGCTCCGACTCGGCTCGCGGCAATTCGACCAGCGCCTGATACACCGCCATGTGCAGCGTCTCCGGGCTGCAGACCAGCGCCGCGGTCAATCCGGCGTCGCGCAGCCGGGCGCGAAACGCCTCCTGTTGCCGGTCGTATTTCAGATCAACAAGCAGCTCCCGATCGCCTTGCGTCGTGTCATCGAGCAGAAACACCAGTCGCGGCAAGCCGGCCTCGCCGGCGGCCTCGAACTCCAGCTCGGTGTAGGACAGTTCTGGGCGGTCCCGTACCGGCGAGCCGTACCGGAACCCGACGATGGCGACGTACACATCCGCAGCCCGCACTGCCTTGCGGCAGACCTCGCTGGGCTGCTCGTCCCGGGCAGCGAAGTAGGCCATGTCGGTGACCGTGTCACCGGCCCGCAACACCGCCCGCTCGGCCGCATCCACAAAGGACCCGCCACTGGGCAGCCGACGCAGCTCGGAGGTGTGGCTCAAGAAGACCCGTCGCGGCTGCACCACGGTGCACAGCATGCCACCCACTTCGCTGGCGTCACCTGATCCACACCCCGCTCGTGAGTGGGATTGCATGCTATAACACTGTTACGCACTCACGACATCGTGAGAGCCGTTGCGTCGACCTGGGATAGTTCTCCAGTTGGGTTCGAGGCAGCAAGAGCGGCTTTACAACTCCGGCTCTCCCCTCACGTCCGCCGGGAAGCAACGAGGTTGTGGGCTACGTGTCAGCTGCACTGATCCACTGTCGGACCGTCGGGCGACGATTCCGCGGTGAGCATGCACGCCTTCGTCGACGAGTCAGTCCGTGGCCAGCGCTATCTGGTCTCGGCTGCCCTGGCCGACCCAGCTGACCTGGTACGGCTGCGCAAGGAGCTGCGCGCTCTCCTGCTACCCGGGCAACGCGAACTGCACTTCAAGAAGGAAAAACCACAGCGCCGCCGCCAGCTTGCGGATCGGATCGTTGCCGCTGGCGCCACAATCACGGTCTATTCCGCTTGCCACCACGACGGCCACGAAACCGCGCGGCAGCGGTGCCTGCGGCAACTGGCGCGCGATCTGACCGCTGCCCGGGTTCATCGGCTGGTCCTCGAAGGGCGTGAAGAGCGCGACTTAATTGACGCCCGCACCCTACGAGCCACGCTGGGATCGCAGCCGAGTTTCGGCGGCGTGGTCTATGAGCACCTGGAAAGCACCCAGGAGCCCCTCTTGTGGATCCCCGACGCCCTTGGCTGGTGCTATGGCGCCGGAGGTGACTGGCGCCGCCGCGTTGCCGCTGCGATCGGCGCGGTCATCGACTGCGACCAGCTGTGAACAGCGCAAAGCCCGGTCGCCGTCCGTCCGGACGTGGACCGGGCTCACTTCCTTGGCCTACGGGGCCTTGGCCCCTTAAGGATGCCGTATGCCGACCGCCAACCGCAAGCGTTGTCGGGACCGATCAGTTCCCGGCGCACGGCGGCGGTCGCGGATGTCGTTATCGAGCTGTCGCGCCGCCTCATGCCACCTACCGCCACGGTTGGGTGACGGGCGATCAGCCGTTGCGGTGCCCGGCCTTGACTACTGCGGTGAAGGCGCTCCATTCGGTGGGGCTGACCGCGAGCACGGGGCTGGCATCGCCGAGTTCGCTGTCCCGCACCA
>JBOHFU010000349.1:0-4418 GCA_050699675.1 Pseudonocardiaceae bacterium | reverse complement strand
TCGGTGATCCACCCGCCCGCCTCGGCGAGGAATCCCGAGATGCGGGCGACGATTCCGGTGCGGTCCGGGCAGCCCAGCGTGATCACGTACTGGCGGTCAGGCATGCGTCCAGCCGGCCCTGGTGGCGTCTATCAGGGCGGTATCGCCGCTGAGCACTGCGCGGGACGGGCGGCCCCATGCGGCGCGGTACACGGCGTCGGCGAGCCCGACCACCGAGGCTTCCGGCTCGGTAACCGTCTCCGGCGCGGTTTGCGGAAGCTGGCCTGGTACGAGGCGCACAGTCCAGGCCCGTCCGGCGTCTGCGGCGTGGTACAGCACCGTGCCGGAGAACGACGCGACGGCCCAGGCATCGGTGTTGCGCAGGATCAGCCGGGTCAGCACCTCGTCGACGCCGTCAGCGGCGAAGTCGGCGGCCACCGCCGAACCGGTGCCCGCCGCGGCCTGCGCGTCGATCCGGTGCACGGTGACCTCATGCGCCATCCGGCGGGACCAGAACGCCGCGGTTTTGGGTGCAGTCGGGGCGTAGTGCCACGCCGGCGTGGCGGGGTCGGTGGTGGCGAGCAGGTCGAGCAGGGTGGCCAGCCGGTCGTCGAAGACGTCAAAGGCAGCGAGTGATTCGCCCGGCGGCGGCTCGACCCGCTTCGGCGGCGACTCCGGATCGGCGGCCCGTACCACCCTGATGACCATGTCGAAGACCCGTCCGACGTGGTGGACCAGCCGCTGCACGGTCCAACCCGGGCAGGTCGGAACCGGGGTGTCGGCTCCGATAGACACCGCAGCCGCGCGCAACAAACCGGCCTCGGTCGCGATCCGCGAGTGGTATTCGGCGAGCTCCACGGTCGGCCAGCCTAGGCCCTGGTGTCGCGCAGCCACTCCAGGGTGAACCGGTACTCGGCGTCCATCAGCTTGCCGATGTTGTCGATGATGACCGTCTCCACCTTGCCGCCGATCAGCGGCAGCGGCACCTCAGCCGTGAGCTGGGCGCCGAGCACGCATCCGGCGGGGTCTGGCTCCAGGCGCATCGCCCCGGTGATCGTCCCTCCTCCGGAGCCGCGTTCTGGCTGCAGAGTGCACTAATTCGGCCCTGGATTACCGCGTTCTGCATCCAGACTGCGGGCGGCGCGCATCGCGGAGTGTTGGGCGCGGGGTTTGACTACGATGAGGTCTAGGTTGACGTGGGAGGGGCGGGTTACGGCGAAGGCGATGACCTCGGCGACGTCCTGCGCGCTCAGCGGGGTGAGCCCGGCGTAGACCCCATCCGCCCGCTGCTTGTCGCCGCCGAAACGCACCAGGGAGAACTCCGTCTCTACCATGCCGGGGGCGACCTCGATGAACCGCACCGGCTGCCCGAGGTGCTCGCCGCGCAACGTGCGGTGCACCGCCGCTTGGGCGTGCTTGGCGGAGGTGTAGCCGGAGCCGTTGTCGTAGGCCTCCAGGGCTGCGATCGAGGTCACCGTGACCAGGACCCCATCCCCGGAGTCGATCAGCTTCGGCAGCAACGCCCTGGTCATCCGCAGCGTGCCGAGCACGTTGGCCTCCCACATCCAGCGCCACTGAGCCTCATCGGCGTCCAGCACCGGATCGAGCCCCGCAGCGCCGCCGGCGTTGTTCACCAACACCCGCGCCGTGGGTATCGCCGCGGCGAAGGCGGCCACCGAGTCGGGGTCGAGCACATCAAGCGCCAATGCGGTGCCGCCGATCTCGTCAGCGATCTCCTGGCAACGCTGCACCCGGCGGGCGCCGAGCACCACGTGAAAGCCGTCCGCGGCCAGCGCGCGGGCGGTGGCCGCCCCGATCCCGCTGCTGGCCCCGGTGACGACGGCGGTCCCTGGCCCCTCACCCATACCCTCGACCCTAGAGTCCGCCCCCGCCTACCTGCCAAGCCGGATCTGGCATCCTCCGCGAGCCCCGCTCTGCCGGGTCGTGGCACCATGAGCGCCAGTTCGATCGGGTTGGAGAACGGGAAGCGGGTGGACCGCGGCTGCGGCTGCCGGGCCCCCGCCGGCCACCAGCCGGCGAACGCGGGCCGGCTGCAGGCGTCGATGGTCATGCACGACCCACCTCAGGCACTGCACCGCTGCGGTCTCGAGCCGGTCGACGTCTGGGGCGGGTTCGACGGGAGCTCCTACGGCCTGGGCAGTGTGCGTCTGATGCTCCTCGCCGAGAAGCCGTAGGGTGCCTCCTCCCGTCTTTCGAGTGTGGAATTCCTTGGCTACGGAGCATGTTCACCCTAGAGCCCGTCCCGAACTGCGCGGATCGGGAGCGAGCGCCTATGGGAACGGCGGTATCGGCCGGTGCAGGCAGGATTGGGCGAGTGATCGGCCGGATCGGGATGGCGCTGCGCCGCGCCGCGGTGCTCTCCGTGCACACCTCTCCGCTGGACCAGCCGGGCACCGGCGACGCCGGCGGGATGAACGTCTACATCGTGCAGACGGCGACCCGGATGGCTAGCCGTGGCGTCGAGGTCGAGGTTTTCACCCGGGCCACCTCCTCCGGGCTGCCCCCGGTGGTGGAGCTCGCGCCGGGAGTCACCGTCCGGCACATCACCGCCGGGCCCTACGAGGGCTTGGCCAAGAATGACCTGCCCGCGCAGCTGTGCGTCTTCACCGCCGGGGTGCTGCGGGCCGAGGCGCGCCGCGAGCCGGGTTACTACGACGTGGTGCACTCGCACTACTGGCTCTCTGGGCAGGTTGGTTGGTTGGCCCGGGACCGCTGGGGGGTGCCGCTGGTGCACACCGCACATACCCTGGCCAAGGTGAAGAACGCCGCGCTGGCGCACGGTGACGTCCCGGAGCCGCACACCCGGATGATCGGCGAGCAGCAGGTGGTGGCCGAGGCCGACCGGCTGGTGGCGAACACCCCGGCCGAGACCGCTCAGCTCGTCGAGCTCTACGGCGCCGACCCGGCCTGCACCGTCACCATCCCGCCGGGGGTCGATTTGGAGCGCTTCACGCCGGGATCCCGCAACGCCGCCCGGGCCGAGCTGGACCTGCCGCCTGACGCCGTGGTGCTCGCCTTCATCGGCCGCATCCAGCCGCTCAAGGCGCCGGACGTGCTGTTGCGCGCCGCCGCCGAGATGCTGCACCGTGACCCGGCGCTGCGCGACCGGCTGCGGGTGCTGGTCGTGGGCGGACCGTCGGGTAGTGGGCTGGCCGAGCCCACCGTCCTGCACCAGCTCGCAGCCGTGCTGGGGATCTCGGAGCAGGTCGTGTTCGTTCCGCCGCAGGGTGGCGCTGAGCTGGTCGGCGTGTACCGCGCCGCGGATGTGGTGGCGGTGCCCAGCTACAACGAGTCGTTCGGCCTGGTCGCGCTGGAGGCGCAGGCATGCGGGACGCCGGTGGTCGCAGCCAAGGTGGGTGGCCTGCCGGTGGCGGTGGCCGATGGGGTGTCCGGTCAGTTGGTAGGCAGCCACCACCCGGTCGACTGGGCTGATGCCCTGTCCGCCGTCGCGCTGCACCCAGGGCGTCGTGCGGAGCTAGCGGCCGGTGCCACCGGCCATGCCCAGCGGTTCTCCTGGGAGAGCACAACTGAGGCGTTACTGCGGGTCTACGCCGACGCTGCGGCGGCCTACCGGGTGGACGCCCTGCAGCGCGAGGTAGCGGTGTGACAGGTAGCGGTGTGAGCCGCCCGGCGGACTTGGATCGGGTCATCGCGGGGGTACTGGACGAGGCTGGGCTGCGCCACGATCACCGTGAGCCGGGCAGCTTCCTCATTACCCTGCCGGGCACCAAGAAGTTGCAGACCACCTGCTGGGTGCTGGTCGGCCAGCACGGGGTGCTGGTGGAGGCTTTCGTGTGCCGGCATCCGGATGAGGCACACGAGGATGTCTATCGCTGGTTGCTGCGGCGAAACGCCCGGCTGTACGGCGTGCACTACGCGCTGGACAAGGTTGGCGACATTTACCTCGTGGGGCGGCTAGCCCATCATGCGGTGACCGCCGACGAGTTGGACCGGGTGTTGGGCCAGGTCGTCGAGGCCGCCGATGGTGACTTCAACACCCTGCTGGAGATCGGGTTCGCCTCGTCGATCCGGCGTGAATGGGACTGGCGGGTGGCGCGTGGCGAGTCGTTGGTCAACCTTGCCGCTTTCGAACATCTGGTGCGCTGAGCTAGCTTCCAAAGTTGGTGGCGGGGCGGCCCGGGGGAGAGGGGGGAGTCGCACACTCGGGTCGCCCCGCCACTATGTCCCGCGTAGCGGATCCTCTCGGGTGAGGGGCACCCCAGGGATCCTGGCGGGCCGCGATCCGACGGGGGAGGACGAACCGCGGGCTGCTGCTCGCCTGCCGGGAGTTTTGGTGGGAGCCGGCGAGGTGAGCGGTGACACACTCTCAGTCAGGCGCGTGGATCTCAAGACCTTCTTGGTACTCGGTCCGAGCGCAACCCGATTGGCGTAAGCCAACGTGGCGAAGCGCCGGTCTC
>JBOHFU010000348.1:0-4424 GCA_050699675.1 Pseudonocardiaceae bacterium | reverse complement strand
ACCAAGGACGCCCGCTTCGACACCGCCGCGCTACCGGCGCTGCTCATCGTCGCGGTCGGCCTGCTCCCTGTGGTGATCCTCATCCGGCTGTGGAGCCGCGACGGCCCGCCCGCGGCGGCTGATCGCGTGGCGCCGGGTTAGCCGCCGTTTTGCGCCCAGTTGCGCGAGCAGCGGGGATGGTCATGGGCCGATCAGGCTCGCGCGCTGCGTGCCGTTGCCGGGCAGCTTGGTTGCGGACCTTGATGGGCAGCAGCGTGCCAGGCCAAGCGAACGTCTGCCCCACCTGCTCCTCGACCAGGTAGCCGAGACCAAATCGAATTGCGAGAGCAACCGTGAAGCGGGCGTTACGCTGCGATGCAGCTTCCTCGCCGGAGTGAGCGCCCCGGCCGCCGGGCCGGGGGCGGTGGGGAGACTCCTTCGGCGAAGAAGGTGATCACCCGTGGTTGATCAGCGTGATACGCGGCGACTGGGCGAACGGCTGGCGGAGCTGCGACGTCGACAAGGTTTGACCCAGGAAGAGCTCGCGGAGCAGTCCACCGTCAGCGTGTCGGTCATTCGCAAGCTGGAGCGGGGTGAGCGAGACTCGGCATGCTTGTCCACCCTTCGGAAGTTCGCGGGGGCGATGGGCGTGACGACCATGCAGCTGTTCGCACCGTCGCCAACCTTCGCTGGCCCAGTCGACGAGGATGAACGCAACGATCTCTATGAACTGCGTCGCGTGCTCCAGCCACCCCGAGGAGTCGACGGTGCTGCCCTGATGTCGTTGGCAGACGACGAATCCGGCCCAAGCGGTGATGACCTCACCGAATCGTTGCGGATCGCAGACCGCCTCTTTCGGGATGACGACTTCGCCGCCGCGACCGCCGTGCTCCCGACACTGATCACCCACGCACGATGGACCCTCGCCGAATCCACTGAGGACCAGCGACGGTCAGCATGGGCACCGCTGGCGCAGGCGTACCTGCTCGCTGCCACGCTACTCACCCAGCTCCGTAAGGATGATCTCGCATACCACACCCTTGGCCTCGCCCTGGAAGCCGGAGCCCGTGCGGAGGACAACGGCCTGGTGGGCTCGGCCGTAGGTGGCGAGACATGGTTGTTGATCCGCCAAGGCAGATTGGATGACGCCATACGGGTAGCGCTAGCGGCTGCCGAAAGATTGGAGCCGAGCTTTGGTCACTCGGATCGGCGGCACCTATCGTCGTGGGGTTGGCTCAACCTCGGCGTCGCGGCGGCAGCCGCACGCAACAGCCAGCCCGAGGTGATGACCGACGCCATGCGCCGCGCGTGGGCAGCAGCGGTCCGCATCGAAGGCGATGGCCCCGGAAGCCGAGACTGGAGCTCCTTCGGACCGACCGTGGTCACCATGAGGGACACCGAAATGGCGGTCGTCACCGGTTCCCCCGACAAGGCACTGCGCATCGCAGCGCGGGTGCCCGCGCCCCGGCGACCAACCAACACCCACCACCGGTTCCGGCTCGATGTCGCGGCGGCGTTACTGGACCAGCGCAACCGGCAGGAAGCGACAGCGGTCCTGCTGGAACTGCGGGCCACCGCGCCGAACTGGCTGCGGCATCAGCGATACGCCAAGTCGATCACCGGCAGATTGCTGCGGGCCACTCCACGTGCCGTTCCGCAAGAGCTGCGAGACCTCACCGGCTTCCTCCAGATCAGCCCCTGAACTACCCCGCCGCGTGGTAGTTCCGAGCACACCGACACACCAACTGCCACTTGCTGTCGCTGGGCTGACTGTTGTCGCGTTTCTACCGTGGCGCTCATGCGCGCAGTGATCCAGGCCGCCCGCTAAATGGCGCTGGCAGCCGAGCCTGGCGGTCATTGTCGACCACCAAACACCTGAAGGGGTGACTACATTGCAAGCCGACAGCATTGGCCTGCGAAACTTCGCCCGAGAACACAAGTCCGCCGCCGGCTATCTTGACCTGGCAGCGAACGCGCACGGCGCGGAGAAAGGCTTCCTGGTGCACCGCGCGTTGGGTCGCGTCCAGAGCACGCGGCCCCAGGTGGTCGAGGTCGGACCCGGCGGTGGGGCGGCGGTCAGCTTCCTCGCCGCCCAGCTCGCGCAGGACCCCGATCAGAGCAGGACCGTCCACCTCACCCTGATCGAGGCTCTTGGGGTGGTCTCGCAGTCCCTCGCCCGGTCAGCCGAGCAGTTCAACCAGGTAGGCACCTGCCATCTCGCGCACGGTTTTGCCCAGGACATCGGCGCCCTCCTCACCGAGCCGGTCGACGTCATCAGTGCCTCCGCCCTGCTACACGAGGTGTACTCCTATGGCGGTGGATACAGCGGCCTCCACACGATGATGCGGACACTGCCCACTGTGTTGAACCCCAACGGTTTTTTCGTCTACCGGGACGTGTACGCGGTGAAAGCGCCGTCGCTTCACGACAGGGCCGTCCACTCCTATGACTCGCAGTCGTGGTTGCGGTTCCTGCGCCTTTTCCTGCCCCAGTACCTGAGGGAGGGGACGCATCCTTACCACCACTGTGACGACGAGATCCTGATCCGCCAGAACTCGCGGATCGTCCGCATCGCGGACCTGGACACGAATACCTGCGCCTTCATCGTCGCACCGATGGGACTGTTCCGGGAGATCCAACGCCACTACATCACGTTGCGGGACCACGTGTGGCGTTCGGGCACGTTGGGATTCACGCCCATCCTGGAGGGACAGCTCGCCAACGATTGGATCGACTTTCGGGCCGGCTATAAGCGAGTGCACTACACACTGACCGAGGCCGACCGGCTGTCACGGTCGCAGAAGGCGATGCTGCGAGCCATGAGCGAGCCTTACGCCGACCACCACACCATCGACGGCGACATCTTCGACGAGATCACCGATGTCGCGCTGACCGCGTTCCTGGCCGCCTCGGAGCAGGGGGACGCAGGCTGCGCGGAGGTCTGGGCTTCCTGGTTGGTCCGGGAAGGCCAGGAAACCTACGCCTACCTGACGGTCGACGAGCTGCTCACCGCGTTCGCCATCAACTCGGTCGAAGCCGATTGCCGCAACCGGACCGTCCTGATGCCCATCCAGCGCAGTGACATCCTCCGCAAGGACAGGAACTACTACAACAGGTTCCTCGCGAAACGACTCGCGAACCCCTTGAACGACGCCAAGCAACTGGTGCTGTTCCAGAACATCCCACTGTCCGACACGGGCACGCTCAGACAGGCGCTGGAGGCGGTCCAGGGGTTCTGTGGCAAGACGAGCCTTGCCCGCGTGTACGCGGCGATCAACTCCACCAGACAATCCCGGCCATGAGCGTCATTGAGGTAGAGCGGAAACGCGAGGTGGTCGGCACCTGCTCGGCTGTTGAAGCCCGGCTGGGCGAGTTGGGCTACCGCGCCCACGACTGCTTCGTGGAAGTCGACACCTACTACAGCAGGCCAGAGGTCGACTACCTGGACACCGTGGAGTGCCTGCGGGTACGGCAGCGGGACGGCTTCGCAGAGATCACCTACAAACCGGCTTCCAACGCGAGCACGCACAGCCCCGATGACGTCATCTCCAAACGCGAGACCAACGTCGCCCTGCGCGACGGCGACCAAGCCGAGGCCGCCAACCACCTGCTGACGGCCATCGGCATGACCCGCCTGGTGCGGGTCGAGAAGTCACGAGCCCTCTACCACCACCCTGACCGTGATGACATCACCGTCAGCCTCGACACCGTCTCCGGGGTGGGCTTATTCATCGAGACCGAGGTCACTGCTCTGAACGCGGACGGGGCGACCGCACTCCTGCAACAGGTCGAGCATCAACTCGGCCTCACTGTGCACCCGGTCGTGAGCATGCCGTACCGGGATCTTGTCCTTCGGAGCGATCAACGCGATCAACCTATCGACGAGAAGGTGCCTGACTGACGCGGCGCCTGCTGCCCTACCGGCGACCCGACGCTGCTCTCTCCCAGGACGCGGAACCGGTCGAGGCCGCAATGCGGCACCTCGTGACTGGCCCACGGCTTACTGCTCTGTGCGCGGGTGAGCAGCGTACAGCAATCGCGGCGTATCCCGGCACCATTGCGCGCTCGCGACGATCACTGACCGCACTACAGACAGTGTTTCCGACCGACCCGCAGCCGGATGAGTTAGAGATTCTGCGGGGATTCCTCGATAACGTCGCTGTCGATGACCAGTCCGGCCTGATGCGCTCGATCGTGAAGCCGGGTGCCGAGTTCGACGAGCCGGTCGGCGAACGTTCGCTGCTCGTCGAGGGTGGCGCTGTCATCGCTGCTGCCGCCGGCGCTGGCCAAGAGCGTGCTGCTCGGCGTCGGGGTCGCAGCCGGGACGCTCGTGATCGGCGGTGGGCTGGCGGTACTCGTCTCGTTCTACGACTTCCCGGGTCGCCGCTGGCTGGACTGGGCCCTGGTGCTGCCGCTGGCGATGCCCGGGTACGTGCTGGTGTTCG
>JBOHFU010000347.1:0-4439 GCA_050699675.1 Pseudonocardiaceae bacterium | reverse complement strand
CTGCGCACGTTCACCTCCGGCTCTCGGTGGCCCCCAGCGCGGTGCTGCTCGAGATTTCCGACGATGGCACCGGCTTCGACCCCGCCACCGCGACCGAGCGGACCGGGCCGGTGGGTTATGGCCTGCAGGGCATGCAGCAGCGCGCGGAGCTCCTGGGCGGGCAACTCACCGCGGACAGCTCACCCGGCCGTGGGACGGTGGTGCGGCTGCGCGTCCCGATCTCTCCGGAGCGCTAGTCAGCCGGCGCCGGGTTGGTGACGTCGGCGGTCGCGATGCCCAGCGATATGCACGCGTCGAGCAGTTTCCGGTCACCCGTGGCCACGACAAGATCACCGTCGCTCAACTGCTCGGCGGATGCACAATGGACTGCGTCATCACCGCGCAACGCGCAGGTGTAGGCCAGCTGTGCCGCGCGGCGCACGATCCGGTCGTCCACGTCGACCACCTCGAACTCATCCCACAGCCGATCAAGGATACGCATCGCTGCCCGGTAGCTCTGCTTGGTGAGCCGCGCCAGTCGCAGCGCTTGCGCCAGTGCAGCGGCGGCCTCGACATAGGACAGGCGAGTGGTCACGACCGCGTCGGCGTCGTCCCATAAACGCCGACACAATCCACTGGTTGGTTCGGAGATCAGTAACGGCACGAATGCCGAGGTATCGAAGTATCCGATCATCGACGCTGATCGGCCACCAGATCACTCACCGTGCCAGCGGCGGAGACTGGATCGGGCGCCGGTTGCTTGCGTCGCCTCGCCGGATGCACGCGCCCCTCGGCGATGAGTCGCTCCAGCACTGTTGGCGCACCCGCCGGCACGATCCGAGCGATCACCCGCCCATGATCCGTCACGGTCACCGTATGTCCACGGCGAACCTCGGCCAGATGTCGGCTCAGTCCGTCCCGCAACGCGCGAATACCCACCTCCACGACACACCTCCGGTGGCCACTCTACAGAGTTCAAATGTAGCCACACCAGGTGGCGACGTCTATCCGATCCACGCCTCACCGGTACAGTCTGTGCGCCCTGTGGTGGCAGCTGGCAGCTGGCGGGAGGGGTGCGGTGGCCAGGGTATTCGTCAGCCATGCCAGCGAGGACCGCGCGCTGGCCGGTGAGGTGCACCGGTGGCTGGCCGAGGCTGGTCATGAGGTGTTCCTGGACCAGGACCTGCGCGACGGCGTCCCTCCCGGTGAAGAGTGGGAACAGCGGTTGCATGAGCGGCTGCGGTGGGCTAACGCGGTGGTCTGTGTGGTCACCTCGGCCTACCTGGACTCGACGTGGTGCGCCGCCGAGGTCGGCATCGCCCGGTCGCGGGGTAGTCAGCTGTTGCCGCTGCGCGCGGAGCCGGGCGTGGCTCACCCACTGCTGACGTCGGTCCAGCACACTGACTACACGACGGATCCGTCCGTGGCCCGCGCCGCAGTGATCAAGGCGTTGCGCCAGGTCGACACCACCTGGCCGGACGACCGTTCCCCGTTCCCGGGGCTGCGCCCGTTCGACACCGATCAGCATCGGGTGTTCTTCGGCCGCGCCGACGAGGTGGGACACCTCGCCGAGCTGCTGCGATCGGCCGCCGAGCGCGCCGAGGGTGCGGCGCTGCTGGTGGTGGGCCCGTCCGGGTGCGGCAAGTCCTCGCTGATCCGAGCCGGGCTGCTGCCGGCGATGGCCGGCCGGCCAGGCTGGCGGACCCTGCCGCCGATCCTGCCCGGCACCGACCCGGTAGCGGCCCTGGTCCGGGAACTGGCCGCCGCGGCGCGGCGGAGCACGCTGGACTGGACTGCCGACCACGTCCACCAGCAGCTCGACCAGCGCGGACTGACGGGGCTGGCCGACGAGCTGCTGCTGGCCGACTCCGCAGGTCCACAGCAACGCCTGCTGATCGTGGTGGACCAGTTCGAGGAGCTGCTCACCCAGACTGCCCCCGCGGATCGAGCCCGGTTCACCGAGCTGCTGCGCCCGGCGCTGACCGGCCCGGTGCGCGTGGTGGCCACCCTGCGCCCGGAGTTCCTCGACCAGCTGCTGGTCGATCCCGACCTGGCCGCCCTGCCGACCCGGACCTACACCCTGCGCCCGCTGCGCCGCGAGGCACTGCGCGCCGTGATCGAGAGACCGGCCCGGCTAGCTGGGATCGACGTGGACGACGCCCTGGTGGCCCGGCTGGTCGACGACACCGACACCGGGGAAGCCCTGCCACTGCTGGCCTTCACCCTGGCCCAGCTCGCCGAGGGCATCACCCGCGGCGGCCGACTGTCGAGTGCACGCTACGACCAGCTCGGCGGGGTACAGGGTGCCCTGACCCGCCAAGCCGACGCCGCACTGGCCGACGCCGTTACCGCGAGCGGGCGGAGCCGCGAACAGGTGATCGCCGGGCTACTGCGGCTAGTCACCGTCGACGAGCAGGGTCGCCCCACCCGCTGGCGAGTCCTTCGAGACGAACTGCCCACGCCGGTGATCACCGAGTTGGCCGCCTTCGTCGCACGCCGGCTGCTGATCACTGATGAGGGCAACGGCAGCGGGATCGTCGGCGTCACTCACGAAGCGTTCCTGTCCGCCTGGCCCCCACTGGCCCAGGCCATCACCGCCGCCGCGTCAGCGCTGCGAGCCCGCCGCGCCGTCGAGCACGCCGCCACCGAATGGCACGACAACGACCGACCACCCGCCCGGCTCTGGGGCGGCGGCCAACTCGCCGCCGCCGTTACCGACACCGGCGCCAGTATCCGCGCGGGCACCGCATCGTCAGCCCGGCAAGGCCGATCCTGGTGGCTCCCGCAACGACACCGGGTCCTGATCACCGACCGAGTCGATCTCAGCCCCAAGGCCCGCGACTTTCTGCACGCCAGCATCCGCCTTGACCGCTACCGCCGGAGGCGAGTCACCACCGTCCTGTCGGTGCTGCTCATCCTCGCTCTGGTCGCCGCAGGTGTCGCGGTCGTCCAGCAACGCCTCGCCCAGGAGCGGCAGCGGATCGCAACGGCCCATGATCTCGTCGCCCAAGCCGACGTCGCGCGCGATAACGACCCCCGCACCGCGCTGCAACTCGGCATCGCAGCCGAGCGAATCCACCCCGATGCCCAAGCTCGCGCCAGCCTGGTCAACACCCTGACCGCCACCCCGTACGCGGGCACCCTCACCGGTCACACCGACGACGTGAACGCTGTGGCGTTCTCTCCCGATGGAACTACCGTAGCCACCGCCAGTTTCGACGACACGGTGATCTTGTGGGACGTCACCAACCCGACTCGGCCACGGTCGCTTGGCCAACCTCTCACCGGCCACAAAGATCAGGTATCGTCGGCGAGGTTCTCTCCTGACGGGCACACCCTGGCCACTGGCAGTACTGACGACACCGCGATCTTGTGGAATGTCACCGACCCTGACCGACCCCAACAGCTTGGCCCGCCTCTCACCAACCACAAAAATAACGTCACGTCCGTCGCGTTCTCCCCTGACGGGCACACTTTGGCCACTGCCAGCGCTGACCGCACCGTGATCCTGTGGAATGTCACCGACCCTGCCCGGCCCCAGCCCATCGGGTCACCTCTGGCTGGCCACATTGGCTCGGTGATCTCGGTGGCGTTCTCTCCCGACGGGAAGACCCTGGCCACCGCCAGCTTCGACAGCAGCAGCATCCTGTGGGACCTCACCGACCCTGCCCAGCCCCGCCCCCTCCACCCACCTCTCACCGGGCACAGCGGTTCGGTGACGTCGGTGGCGTTCTCCCCCGACGGAAAGACCCTGGCCACCGCTAGCACCGACGGCACAGCTATCCTGTGGGATCTCACTTACCTTGCGCTGCCTCGCCCTCTCACCTCGCGCCTTACGGGTCACGGGGGCGGGGTGTCCTCGGTAGCGTTTTCTCCCGACGGGCACACCCTGGCCAGCGCCAGCGCTGACCGCACCGTGATCCTCTGGGATCTCACGAACCCAGCCCGGCTCCACCGACTCGACCAACCCCTCACCGGCCACAGTGACCTGGTGTTGTCGGTGGCCTTTTCTCCCAACGGGCGCACCCTGGCCGCCGCCAACTATGACGGCACCGTGACCCTGTGGGACCTCACCGAGCGAGCCTTGCCCCGACAGCTCGGCCAGCGCCTCGCCGGCCACAGCGACACGGTGATTCTGTACAGTTTTCCTCTGACGGGCGCACCCTGGCCACCCCCAGCCCTGACCGCGCCGTGATCCTGTGGAATGTCACCAACCCGACCCGGCCCCAACAGCTCGGCCAACCTCTCATTAATGATGGGCCCCGCGGTTTCCGGACAGCTGTCTTGGTGGCTATCTCACGCTGTTTGCTGCCGGTTCAGAAACTCGTCGTGCACCTCGCGTGGGGTCTTGTAGCCGAGTCCTGAGTGGAGACGTTGAGTATTGTATCGGACTTCGACGTATCGCGCAATATCCCGTCGGGCGTGCTCGCGGGTGGGGTAGACGGTGCGGTTGACGAGTT
>JBOHFU010000346.1:0-4453 GCA_050699675.1 Pseudonocardiaceae bacterium | reverse complement strand
CCGGTCGCATCTGGTGGTCGTACAGCAGTCCACGGATGACGATCACCAGATCGGGAATCAGCTCACGCGCGGTGTCACTGTCCTCCTCGGTCCACTCCTGGCACTTCTGCGCCAGGAACTCCGCCTCATCCAGGTGGTGGTAGAGATTCATGTGCAGCAGGTCGAAGGCGTCGGCGACCGCTGGTGTGAGCGTGCCCATCGGAGACCTCCCCGAGTCCGGGTCCGGGTAGGGCGAGGCCCACTGCCCCGCCGGTGCTCAGGTAATCCGGATGGCCCAGGGGCATACAAGACACGCGCGGACAAGTTGCTGGATTTACCCGATGGGCAGGTCGTAGGGTGCGCCCGGGAGGTCACCATGCGCGATCGAGAACCGACGATACGTAGCCGGGAGCTGGGCGAGGGGCTGCACCGGGCGATGCGCCAGGCCGGGCTGGACCAGAAAAGCGCCGCCCAGAAGCTCGGCTGGTCGCAGAGCAGGGTGTCACGGCTGCTGTCCGGCAAGCGCGGCGGCACCGAGGTGGACGTCTCGGCGTTCCTCGCGGTGGCCGAGGTGACTGGCGCCGAGCGGGAGCGGCTGCTCGGGATCTGCCGGGAGCAGAACACCCCGGGCTGGCTGCAGCAGCACGGCACCCGGCTGCCCCAGCAGCTGCGCACCCTGATCGACCACGAGAACAAGGCGGTGACGATCGACGACTTCCAGGCGACGCTCATGCCCGGCCTGTTGCAGACCACCGACTACGCCCGCGCGCTGATCCGCGAGGAGGGCACGACTCCGGCGGGCGAGATCGAGGACCGGGTGGCCGCCCGGCTGGGCCGCCAGAGCCTGTTCGGCCGGGAACGCCCGGCCCGGTTCACCTTCTTCATCCACGAGTTCGTGCTGCGGCTGCCGGTGGGCGGACCCGCGGTGATGGCCGAGCAGTTGCAGCACCTGCTGCGCAAGGCGACCCGCCCCTACCTCACCCTGCGGGTGGTGCCCGCCGCGCTCGGCGGGCACGCCGCGGTGGCGGGATCGTTCAAACTCTTGGAGTTCGCCGAGTTCCGGCCGGTGGTCTACCTGGAGAGCGAGACCGCCAGCCTGTTCCTGGAGAAGCCCGAGGAGATCGCCGCCTACCGGCGCATCCTGGGGTTACTGGCCGAGACCGCGCTGGGCGAGGGAGAATCAGCGGAGCTGATTGCCACCCTGGCAACTGATCTCTACGCGGATCGAGAGGACCATGATGACCGCCCCTGAGCCGGACGGGATCGTCTGGCAGACGAGCAGCTACTGCGCCGCCAACGGCGACTGCGTCGAGGTCGGCTGGCGCACCAGCAGCTACAGCGCCGTCAACGGCGACTGCGTGCAGGTCGCGCCCGCGCCGGACCGGGTGCTGGTACGCGACTCCAAGAACCCCGAGGGCCCCGCGCTGGCCGTCCCTGCCCTTACCTGGCAAGCCTTCCTGCGCACCCTCACCCCCTGACCGCCTCACAGGGCTCACGTGCTCGGCGGCCAGGTCACCGGCAAGCGCAGCCAGCGAGAGCAGATTCAGGGCGGCTGAATCTGCGGTGCAGGTGGCGTGTACGTAGCGTCACCCGCGTGGTGCGTGTTGTGCGCTCTCGCTTCGCACCAGGACTACGTGCGGGGTGTCGCGTTCAGTCCGGACGGGCCAAACGTGTCACGCGCCCGTCGCTTGGTAATTACCTTGAGTGACCGGAACGCCCCGATGGTGATAAGTCGCCGGGCCATTCTAGGCCATTCGAGCGGCTTCCTCTTGACATGAGATGACGCAGTGCCACTCTTTATGGGTAGGCGCTATCTGGTGGTCGGCTTCGAAGTCGCGATCGGCGATGTGGGACCGACCTTGTGATTAATCTGGGTGGAAATCATGAGCCGTGAGTTGGATGTACGAGATTTTTCCGTGGACCAGTCGTCGCAGCCACGGCTGGCCGAGTTGGAGTCGCGAGCCGCCGCTGTGTCGGAGCTCCTTCCTCGTGATCATGTGGTCGTCGTGACCGATATCGATCCGACGACGGGTAATGCGGCGCGGATCGTGTCCACGGCCTCAGCGGCCGGAGAGGCGGACTTCGTACAGCGTGCCCTCGATCACGCCCAGGAGGTGAGCTCTGCGCTGGGTCTCACCTCGCGGGGTCGGGAGTTCGTCGCCGATCCGCACGCCCTCGAGACCAGTGCGGGCGGGCGGGCGGTCAATCTGCAGCAGACCTACAAGGGCATCCCCATCTTCCAGAGCGCCCAGACCGTGCGTTTCGAACCCGACGGGCGTATCGGCGACATCATCGGCAGCACAATTGAGGTATCCAGCGCAGAGCAGGTGACGACGCGACTGTCGGTGCAAGAGGCCGTCCTGCGTGCAGCCGCCCACGTGGCCGAGCCGGACGACGACGAACGCGGTACTACCGACCAGTTCGGGCAGCCCCTGACCCCGGCGACGGTGAACCTCGGTGACTGGCGGCCCACGGTGCGCGCCGCGTTCGGCGACTCCCCGCGCCTGCCTACCGTCCTGGACCCCGGTCCGTTCGGATCCGAGATCCGGTCGAGCCTCACCTGGTTCCCCCGGACGCCGGATACCATCACCCTGGCCTACGAAATCAATCTGAGCATGCCCGACGGAGCTGGCCGGTACGACACGGTTGTCGACGCCACCACGGGGGACATCCTCTACTGCCGGAGGACCGACCAGACCGTCGTGGCGCGCGGCAACGTCTACCTCACCGACCCCCGCCAGCCGCGGATGATGACGGACATGCCGCAGCCCATGTCGGCCTATTCCATCCCGCCACCCGTGCCGCCGCTGTCCGACGGGTTTCCGATGGAGTGGGTGGCTGAGGACCAGACGGTCGGCACCTGCACTGTCGCTCACCAGGGCGTCGCCGGCCCGCCGCTGCAGTGCACGTCCTCCCAAGGCACGGTGACGTTCGATCCACCCGACGCGTTCGGACCCGACCAGCAGACACTCAACATCTTCTTCTATTGCTGCGTCATGCACGACGTCCTGTACTCGCTGGGGTTCCGCGAGGCCGACGGCAACTTCCAGGCCGACGACCTCGGTGGCGGAGCCGGCAACGACCCGGTCGATGCGCGCGCTTTCCCGGCACCGGTCCAGGGCACTGCGAACATGACCACCCCGGCCGACGGCAGGTCACCCGTCATGAATATGGGCCTGGTGGGCTCCACCAACCGGCACACTGCATTCGACTCCTCGGTGGTTTTCCATGAATACACCCACGGTTTGACCAACCGCCTTGTCGGAGGCCGCATCAACACTCATGCCCTGGACTCCATCCAGAGTGGCGGAATGGGCGAGGGGTGGAGCGACTACATGGCGTGCATGCTCAGCAACTCCACCGTCATCGGCGACTGGGTCGTCAACAACCCCACCGGAATCCGTGCGTTCCCCTACGACAGTGCGTTCCCCGACGGCTTCGGGAAGCTTGGAACCGGTCGCTACGGCGAAGTGCATAACATCGGCGAAATCTGGTGCGCGACGCTCATGGAGATCAGCCGTCAGATCGACCGCGGCCTGGCGCTGCAGCTCGTGGTCGATGCCCTCAAACTGACCCCACCCAACCCGAGCTTTCTTGCCGCCCGCGACGCGATTTTCCTCGCGCTCGACCACACCCTTACCGCCGGCACGATCACCGCTGAGGTGCACGCTCAAACCAAGAAGACTATGTGGACTGTCTTCGCGCACTTCGGGATGGGACCGGCCGCCCGCTCGAACGGTGCCCAGCTCAGCGGAATCGTCGCCGACCACAACGCACCTGCCGACTAATTCGTCCCGTGCAACACCCCGATCCGAGAAGATGCCGATCTGTGACCATCTTCGCGGTGAAACTGCGGATAAAGTGCGGAGCCGCGAGTACCGACGGATGACCGCAGAGGACAGGTTGAGCGTGCCGATGGCTGACCCGCAGGCGTTCGACCGTCCCGAGCTGGGTGCACTGTGGACGCAGCTGCGCCGCCGGTTCGAGGCCGCCGGGGACGGTGAGGTGCGCACCGTCCGGCTGGCCGGGCTGGGCACGGCCGAGCGTTCCGCGCTGGCCGACCTGCTCGGGTTGGCCCGGCTGCCCGGCGAGCCCGCCACGGTGGCCGTCGCCCGGGTCGACGATGCCGTGCGCCGCGGGTGTGGGTTCGGCGCGCGGGAACTGACCGAGCGCCTGCACGGCCCGTTGCGGGACCGGCCCGCCGAGCGGGCGGCAGCCGCAGCCGAGCGCGCCGAACTGTGGGCGGACCTCGACAACCACCCACTGGTGACCGCGCTTCCGGCGCTGCGCGGCTGGGTGGACGGGCTGCGCCGCGGCGGGTTGGTCGGTGGTTCCGTGGCGACCACCCGCGAGCACTGTCGCGCCGCCCTGGCCGTGCTGGCGGAGCTGCCCGCGGGCGGGGCGCCGCTTCCGGTGCTGGCGCAGCGCGTCCTGGGCGACCCGCACGCGCTGGACGAGGGCACTCGGCTGTCGA
>JBOHFU010000345.1:0-4457 GCA_050699675.1 Pseudonocardiaceae bacterium | reverse complement strand
CCAACGCGGCGCGGACGCCGCTCCGCGGCCCTCCCGCCACGCCGTGACCAACGTGGCCGGGAGCTGTCGGAGCCGCTCGGCGCGGCTGTCTTTGAGGCTCACCAGCCGTTCGGTCCATTCGGCCAGCGCCTCCCGGTCACCCGCCAGCCGGGCCAGCCGAACCTGCTCCCGCACCGGACCGTGCGTAAGTGCGTCGGCGGCGCGACGTACCCAACTCGCAAGACCCTGGCCCACGGTGTAAATCGCGCGGGCCGCGACCCGCGTGGACCGCATGACCCGCGACACCATCGCCTTGGTGAGCTTCTTGCTGTGATCCGACTCCCAGATCACGGCCACGGGCAGACGGTTCGGGCCCCTGCGGCGGGCGTACTCGGCGTCGGTGATCAACTCTCCGTCGAGCACCTCCGGTGCCGGTTGCATCTGCGCCGCTCCGGGTTCGGCCGCATCCCTGGCATGTCCGGTGGGCAGGGCAGGTGACCGCCGAGTGGCGGCCACCTGCCTTCCTTCCTGCGACGTGCTCATCGTCGGTCTCCTCGCCGATGGGTGACGTCGAGCGAGGTCACCGTCAGGGCCTTGGCGAGCACGTGCCCGGCGATCAGCGCCGGCAGGGCGAGCACCACCCAGAACAGCGTGCTCCCCGGGGCGTAGGTGATCGCTATCCACTGCACACCGACGATCACACCGGCCGTGATCAGGACCTGCCCGGCCAACGAGACGACCCGGGAGGCCGCGTGCGCGGCCGCAGCCGCCCGGCGCGCCCGCCGGGTGCCCGAGCGCCACATCAGGACCATCACCAGCAGCACGCCAATCACGGCGACCACCTGCGTAGGGCTCAAGTCGATAGTCATGGCGTCGGCCCTCCTTCCTGATCAGTCGGGTCCTGCTGCTGGCGACGCCGCTGCCAGATCGGGTGCAGTGCACGCCGGTCGTCCTCGAGCAGGGCTCCCCATACACCGGTGGTGCTCAGTCCGGCGGTGCGCAGATCCAGCTCCAGGCACTGGTCGATGACCGGGCATCCGGCGCACAACCGCCCGGCCAGTTCCCGATCGCTGGGCCCGCAGTCGTCCCAGTCGGGTTCCTCGGCCGGCCAGAGGCCCCAGAGGCACAATCCGCGGCGCACCACAACCGTCGTCAGTACGTCGGTCGGGACCGGCCGCCACCGATTGAGCCGGGTGGCCATGTCCTCGTAGTCCGGGGTGTCGTTGTGGTTCACCACGACGCACCCCCGGTTGCGCGGGCCGCCTCGCGTGCGATGCGCCGCTGCGCGGCCAGCTGCGCGACGTCCACGCAGCCGCCGGATTCGGCGGCCTCGGTCGCTAACCGGTCGACGGCCGCCGCCGGGACGACATACCGGGTGCGGATCCGCACGGCCGGGAAGGCGTCCTCCCGGATGGCGCGGTAGATCGTCGCTGGAGTCACCCGCAATACCCGGGCGGCCTCCGGCACGGTGTAGAACGCCGGACTCCCCGTGCCCTTCTTATTGCTGTCCATAACTCAACTCCCCCATCAAAAGCATGATGTCATCGGTCTAGTGCACTGATTTCAGTGCTTGATGGCGTGCGGAATTGCCGAAACGGCACTCGGGGCTACTCTTCGGCGCTCAAGGGCGGAGCGCGGAGGAATAGGTGCAGCAGGACTGGGCGGCGGTCGCCAGGGCGATCGATGCGAGGCTTGCCGAGCTCAACTGGCGGCAACGCGAGTTGGCCGAACGGGCTCAGGTATCGGTGGCCATCGTGCGCGAGTTGCACCGCAACACGACCCAGCGCCGCCGTAATGCCCGGACGCTGGAAGCGCTGTCGCTGGCGCTGGGCTGGCATTCCGAGCATCTCGACGCCGTGCTGCGGGGTCGCACCCCGCCGGATCGGGGCCAGCCGGCGACCTCGCCGGTGGATCCCGTCACGGCCCGGCTGACCTCGATCGACCGACGCCTGGCCGCCATCGAGCGGCGCCTGGACGACTTGGCCGCACGCGATGGCTAGACCAGCCGGTAACCGGCCGCCGGTGGTGTCGGTGATTGCTTGCATGGCACTACGAAACGACAAACAGGTGCCACTTTGTAATTGGCGCCGGTTAACGGCCGGGCCATTAACCACCATTAACCACGCAGGTCAACCCCGGTTTACTCGGCGCCGGAGTGGACCATGCTGACGTCGCTGCAAACCGTGCGCCGAGAGCTGGGCTACACCGCAGTCCAGGTGATCGACCTGCTCACCCGGCGCGCTGACGCGCTCAACCTGCCGATCGCGAACAGGACCAGCCCTGAAAACCAAGCTCTCGCGGTGGGAGAACGGAAAAGAACGACCCAGCGAGATCTACCGGCGGCTGTTCCGCGAGATCTACGGCCGGACCAACGCGGAACTCGGCTTCCCCGACGAGCCGGAACACGACCCCGAAGCAGCCGAGCTACGCAGTCGGCTCGCCGTCGCCCGCACCGTCGACCGTGAGACCGTTGACGTGTTCCGCCATCAGGTGGACCACGCCCCCAAGGTCGACCGGCGCTTCGGTGCCGTCACCCAACTCGACCAGCTCCGGGCCCAGATCGACCAAGTCCACCACCTGCTCAGCTACCGCACCGGACCGCAGCGGCCCGCGCTAGCCGGGGTCCTCGCCGAGGCATCCACCCTCGCTGGATGGCAAGCACTCGACCGCACTGCCCTCGGCCAGGCGTGGACCCACTACGAACGCGCCAAGACCGCTGCCCGCGAAGCCGACTCACCTGCGCTGCTTGCCCACGCCATTGCCGAACAATCCTTCGTGCTCATCGACCTCGACGAGACCCTCGCGGCCGTCGACCAGCTCGCGCACGCCCGCAGCATCGCCCACGGCACCGCCACACCCCCCTGCAAGCCTGGCTCGCCGCCGCGCACGGCGAGACCCTCGCGGCCGCCGGCCACGCCGACGACGCACGGCGCGCCTTCGACACCGCTATTGGCCTGCTCCCGGCCGACCCCATCGACCCCGCGCTGCCGTTCCTGTTCCTCGCCGACGCGCACCTCGACCGCTGGCGCGGCCACGCGCTGGCCCGCGTCGGCGCACCAGAGGCCACCGACCAACTCACCACAGCCCTCGCCCGCCTGCCAACGGACTTCGTCCGCGCGCGTACTGGTCTATTGGTCGATCTCGCCTACGCTCACGCCGCCGCTGGTGACCGTGACGCCGCCCTCGCTCACGCCCAGCAGGCCCGTCGCCTCGCTGCGCAGATCAAATCCGACCGGCACCAACGGCGGCTGAGCCGACTTGTCCTACCCGGCAGCGGCGGCACGGCCGCGTGACGCCAGGTAGTACAGCAACCCGACCAGCGTCCCCGACCCCAGCAGTTCCTGCCGCTGCACCAGCTCCGGCACCTGCGACAATGGCACCCACTCCACCCGCCCAGTCTCCTCCGTGTCAGTCGGCTCACCGATCCGCTCTGCACCCCGCCATAAGAAGACATCGACCGGAGCCGTGGCCTGCCCGGGCAGCGGCTCGAAACTCACCAGATGCTCCGGCTCCCCCACCGGCCGCCACCCGCTCTCCTCCTGCGCCTCCCGCGCGGCCGTCGCCACAGCATCCTCCCCCACATCAACGAGCCCGCCGAGCAGCTCATATCCCCACTGCTCCGTGATGAACCGGTACCGCCGGAGCATCAACGCCCGTTCCTGATCATCCACAATGAGCGCCACTGCTATTCGGCCCAGGTGCACGACGTGGTAGTCCCACCGCTCACCGTTCGGCGCCTCCACATCGACCAAACCCAGCCGCACCCACCGGTTGTCATAGATCGTCTTCTCGCCGAACGTCCGCCACCCGCCGCGCCCTTCAGCCATAGAAACAGCCTAGGCGTGGCCACGCTCTACGGCTCCATGTGTCGTCAACGTCAGAGTTGACGAAGGTCACGCGTGGACACCGCTCCACTGTCGTGGCCGACCATTCCCCGGCGCGCCAGCGCAGCCTGATCCCGCTTGGGTCGGCTACAGTGATCCCACAGATGTAGAAACTCTCCCGAGCTACCTCACTTGATGTAGAGGAACTGTATTATCTGAGATACGGGAAAATGATCTGTGGAATGATGCCAGACATCCGGGATCCTGGCAGAGTCGTTGGTGTTGCCTGCAGATCCTCGTCTGCAACTCCTACCTGCTTGCCGCCGGCGCGCTGCTCCTGCTCGCCCCGGCCCCTGCTGCGTGCTCGCGGATCCTCAAGCTCCTGCGCTGACATTGTGGACGTACTGCCCGTACTCTCGGTCGACCGCGTGCGGCACCCACCAGATCGGGCTGACGAAGACGAGCACGTTCCACGCCGCGGCAAGCCCGATGATCCACCTGCTGCGGGTGATCTTCCACCGGGCGTCCAGCACCAGGGCCACCGTCATCGAGGAGCCAACCTGGTCGCCAACCTGGCGGCGCGCCCAGGCGAGCAACGTTGACGATGAGCCCTAAAGTGGCTCTCGGTGCACGTGGTGGCGCGCCGTCAGCCTG
>JBOHFU010000344.1:0-4464 GCA_050699675.1 Pseudonocardiaceae bacterium | reverse complement strand
TCGGAGACGGACGCACCGGCTGGCTCGGGTGATGGCCGGTTCCCGGTCACCGTCGCACACAAGTACGGCAGTACTGAGATTCCGGCCGAGCCGAGGCGGGTGGTCACCGTCGGGTTGAGCGACCACGACTACCTGCTCAGCCTCGGCGTCGTCCCGGTCGGGTTGACCGACTGGTACGGCGACTACCCCAACGGGACCTGGCCGTGGGCGGCCGACGAACTCGGTGCAGCCCAACCGGAAGTCATGCCCCGCAACGAGGACCAGATCAACTTCGAGAAGGTCGCCGCGCTGCGGCCTGACCTGGTCATCGGGCAGTACTCGGGCATGACCGAGACCGCCTACGCGCGCCTGGCGCGGATCGCGCCAACCGTCGCCCAGTCCGCTGAGTTCCCGGACTACGGCATGCCGTGGGAGGAGACCATCCGGGTTATCGGACGAGCGTTGGGCCGGGCCGAGCGGGCCGAGGAACTGGTCGACGGTGTCGAGGCCCGGTTCGCGGCGGCGCGGGCAGCGCACCCGCAGTTCCAGGGCCTGGCCGCGGTGGTCGCCGAACAGTTCGAACCAGGCAAATACGTAGTCCGCGGACCCACCGACCCCCGGACCCGGTTCCTGTCCTCGCTGGGCTTCGTGCTCCCGGACGAAATCGCTCAACTGACCGGAGATCGGGGCGAAGCCGACATCAGCGCCGAACAGATCGGGCTGGTCGACCAGGACCTGGTGGTGTGGAACGTCGGGTTCACCCCCGAGCTGCCGGCAGCGCTGGCCGGCGACCCGCTTTACCAGGCGCTCGCCGTGGCGCGTGAGGGCCGGGACGTGTTCCTCGTCGACAAGGTGCTGTCCGGCACGCTGACCTGGAGCACCGTGCTCAGCCTGCCGCTGGCGATCGACCAGCTCGTCCCGATGCTCGCCGCCGCTGTCGATGGCGACCCGACCACAAAGGTGCCGTCATGACCAGACTGCTGCTCGAGCGTCTCTCCCCGCCCGTCGACGACGCGACCCGTCGGCAGTTCCTGATCGGCGGGTTGTCCGCCGCCGCGCTGCTCGCCGCCTGTGGCAGCGACGTCGACACGTCGGTGCCGTCCGGCTCGGGCGACGGCGGCTTCCCGGTGACGACCGACCACAAGTACGGCCGCACCGAGATCCGCGCCGAACCCAAGCGGGTGGTGACGGTGGGGCTCGTCGAGCAGGACGCTCTGCTGGCACTCGGGGGTCACACCGGTCGGCACGACGGAGTGGTTTGGCGAACACGCCGGCGCCATCCACCCGTGGGCACGGGACGAGCTTGGCAGTTCCGCCCTGCCCGAGGTGCTGAGCGAAGCCGACGGTGTCCAGTTCGAGCGGATCGCAGCCCTGCGCCCGGACCTGATCCTCGCGCTGTATTCCGGGATCACCCAGCCGGACTACGGCCGGCTGGCCCGGATAGCACCGACCGTCGCGCAACCCGCCGAGTTTATCGACTACGGCGTGCCATGGCCGCACCGTGGGTATCGCAGTGGGCCGCCCCGAGCAGGCCGAGCGGTTGATCGCCGATCTCCAGGCGCGGTTCGCCGAGGCCCGCGCGGCCCATCCGGCCTTCGCCGGGGCAACACTCGCGAAGGCCGAGCCGGCCCTTGACGGAAACTACGGCGTCAACGCGTCCGCGGATCCCAAGAGGATACCGAGGCCCAGCGCGGCGGTGTGAGTGGCTTAGGTGATGCTGGCTGGCTGCATGCAATGGTGTTATCATGCCAGCATGACCACGATCCAGGTGCGTCATGTACCCCCGGAGACGCACGCGGTGCTGCGGCGGCGTGCCGCCGAACGCGGTATGTCGATGCAGGAGTACCTGGTGACGCTGCTCGGCGAGTTTGCCTCCAAGCCCACCGTGGAGGAGGTACTCAAACGGGCCGGCGGGCGGGCGGGCGGGCGCGTCGGCTTGGTCGAGGCGGCCGAGACGTTGCGAGCTGAGCGTGACGCTGGATGATCGTGGTTGATGCGTCCGTCCTGGTGAACGCCTTGGCCGACGATGACGCCGACGGGGATCTCGCCCGCAGCCGGTTACTGGCCGATCCCGATCTGCACGCTCCATCGCTAGTTGATCTGGAAGTTCTGTCGGTGTTGCGTCGGCAGTTGCGCCTTGGCAGGCTTGACAACCGTCGCGCCGAGCTTGCCGTGGCCGACATCCGCATGCTTGCGCTGACCCGGTACCCCCACCTTGAGCTCGTCAGCCGGGTTTGGGCGCTGCGGGACACTCTGACGCCGTACGACGGCGCGTACGTCGCGCTAGCAGAGACGCTCGGCTGTGCCCTGGTGACCTCCGACAAGCGGCTGGCACGGGTGAGCGGCACGGGTTGCCCGGTAGAGGTGCTTGGCTAGGAGGCCGAGCAACCGGTGTCGGTTCGGCGGGGATCTGGGTGCTGCCGTACTTGTGGTCGATCGTCACCGGGAAGCCGCCGTCACCCGAGCTGGCCGGCGCTTCCGTCTCCGGGCCGGAGCAAACCGGTCAGCAGCGCGGCCAGGGATCCGCCGATCAGAAACTGGCGCCGGGTGGCATCGTCGGCGGGTGGGGCAGGACGGTCGAGCAGCATCGTGGTCATGGGAGTTCCTTTGGGTGCGAGTGACGACGAGGTTAGCCTCGCCTAATATCTGATGTCACCCTCCCTGTCACCCTTCTGCTCTAGTGATCATCAATGCTCGTCGCAATGGAGTTGACGTGTTGGCCCAGATTCGGTCGGCGTGACGCACTGGCGAGAGCCGGTGCGCGATGACGATGGCGGTCCGGCCCTGGGTGACACGGGGATAGGGAGCGCTGGCGTTGCCCACTGGACAGCTTCTGCCACGCTCGCCGACGACGGTGTCGTAGCCGATGGCGCCGCGCAACGAGGCGTAGGACAGCCCGCGCAGGTCGTTACCGTCGATGCATACCCGGCCCGAGCGGGGATCGGTGAAGCGCAGTATCAACCGGACCAGGGTCGACTGGGCCGCCCCGGTGGCCCCGACGATGCCGTGGAGGGGCTCGACTCGTCCTCGGCGAACAGGAGTTGGAGTCCGGTAGCGGGCCGGAAGGAGGGATGTATTCCGGTACGATAATCCTATGGCCGGCAAGCGAAAGATCACGATCACGGTCGACGAGGAGCTGGTGACCGCATTGGATCGGGCCGGGAACGTCTCGTCGCAGCTGAACGCCGCTGGATGGGAGCTGCTCGAACGGCGTCAGCGAGGTGAACGGTTGGATGCGCTGCTCGATGCGCTCGACGAACAGGACGGGCCGCTGCCCGACGATCCCGTCGAGGATGCGCGCTTGGATCGGCTCCTCGGCGGCGCCGCATGATTGTGGCCCTCGACGCGGAAGCGTTCAACGCGTTGGCGGGCCCGGACTCGATCCGCAAGCAGAAGGTCCGACGGATCCTGCGCAGAGCGCGACTGCTCGGGCGTGACGCGTTCGTCCCGTCGCTCGTGCTCGCCGAGCTCTACCGCGGGCGTGGGCGTAACCAGCTCGTCGACGCCTGCCTGGCGCGCGAGCGCGGTTCGCTCGACAGTCGAGATACCGACCTGAATCTCGCGCGGATCGTGGGCGGGGTGCTGGCCGCCGCTGGTGCAGGCTCGGCCATGATCGTCGATGCGCACGTTGTCGCAGTCGCCGTGGAGTCGGGCGGCGGTGTCGTCGTCACCGGTGACGAGCGCGACCTGGGCATGCTCAGCGCCCCTTACCGCCACGTAGCGGTTGAGCCGGTGTAGGTGGCGGCAGTTGGTGAGCGGCGCGGACTGGCCGACGGCAGATGAGGGCGACGAGCTAGCGGCGGCTACCCGGCGGTTCCCCGGGCCCGGGACCAGGCCGTCCATAGCCGGGCGTAGGGCCCGTCACCGCTGGCGAGGTCGGCGTGGCGCCCGATCTCGACCACGCGGCCGGTGTCGAGCACCACGATGCGGTCAGCCGTGGCGGCCTGGGTCAGCCGGTGGGCCACGACGAGCGCGGTGCGGCCGTCGAGAGCGCACAGGGCAGCCGCCTCCAGGACCCGGGCGCCGGCGCTGCCGGCCTCGGCGGTGGCCTCGTCGAGGATGGCGACCAGCGGGTCGGCCAGCACCAGGCGGGCCAGCGCGAGCTGCTGTGCCTGGGTGGCGGTCAGCCGGTGCCCGCCGGCGCCGACCACGGTGGCCAGGCCGTCGGGCAGCGCGCGTGCCCAGGCCAGCGCTCCCACCTTGTCCAGTGCCGCTGCCAGCTCGGCCTCGGTGGCGCCGGGGCGGGCCAGCCGCAGGTCGTCGGTGAGTGTCCCGGCGAAGGTGTACACCTCTTGGGTGACCAGCACGACGGCGGCCCGTGGGGCCGCCGGATCGAGCTCGGCGACCGCGACGCCGCCGATCCGGACCTGCCCGGCACTCGGGTTGTGCACGCCGGCGATGAGCTTGGCGAGGGTGGTCTTGCCGGCACCGCTGGCGCCGACCAGGGCGACCCGCTCCCCGGGCCGCAGGGTGAGATCGACGCCG
>JBOHFU010000343.1:0-4478 GCA_050699675.1 Pseudonocardiaceae bacterium | reverse complement strand
CGACTACCTGTTCGGCTTCGACGCCACGGCCGGCGTGGTGGAGGACTGGATGTACCACCAGCTGGCCGCCTCATACATCTTCGATCCCGGCGTGCAGCAGTTCCTTCGGCAGTCCAACCCGTGGGCGTTGCGCGGTATGACCGAGCGGCTGCTCGAAGCCGTTGACCGCGGCCTGTGGGCCCAGCCCGACCCGGCTGATCTCGATGCCCTCCGGGCGATCTACCTGGACCTGGAAGGGGATCTGGAGGGCTAGCGCCCAGTAGCGCTGAAGTGCATGAAGTCCACCGGCGCCGACCACCGCCCACCCCACGTCCAGCCCTCTGCGTCGAACGCAGCCACCGCGGGGCCACCCGGCAGCACCATGCCCGGGCGCTGCCAGTCCCGGTCGAGGTAGGCCGAAGCCAGCTCAGGCACCACCAGGTCGCTCATGACGTAAGGGTTGGTGAACGGGTTGAGGTCGATGGCCAGCCCGTAGGAGTGCGCCGACCAGCGGACCTGACCCCGAGCCTGGCGGCAGACGAAGGCTGAGGTGTTGTTGCCATCCCCGGTGGGTGGCAGGTCCAGCTCGGGGGCGGCTGTCACCCGCATCTCCTCGATCGGGAAGCCAGCGGTGAACAGCCGCTCGAAGATACCGACCACGGGCTGCGCGACATCGGCGTTCACCACCATCTCGCCGGTATGCACGCGGCCGTCGAAGCCGTGGAAGGACATCGTGAGGTAACGCAGCTGGTCTGGACGCACCGGGCAGGCCGGTTGCCAGGTGCTGCGGGCCAGCACCTCCGGGGGTACCGGGTTGATCGTCGACTCGAAGGCACCCGAGGCAGGTGGGCCCAGCCGGTCGACGGTGGGTAGCCGCCGGTCCACCAGCGCCTCAGGGGTCGACCGCACCACGCCGTATCCGTCCGGACGCCGCGGCAGCGGATGGGCGCCCACCACCCAGGCCGGGGTGGTGGGTTCTGCGGTAGGAGTCTGCGGCTGCCGCACTTGCTTGGTCGGGGCCCGTGATGCTGCGACGGGGGCCTGCTCGGCGGCGGTGCCGCACACCAGCAGCAAGACACCAGTGAGTAGCAGCAGCAGGTGTCGTGAGCGCAGCGTCACGCCGCCACGATGTCAGACCGATCACGCGGGTCCTGGCCACCCCGGCGTGATGTCCCGCAGCGCCACCTGATGGGGTGTCGCTTGGCTGCCGATTTGATCGCGACCTGCAAGGACTTCTGGTAGGCAGGACCGGTGGACCACATCCAGCTGCACCGCAGGCTAGCCGCCGACCTGTCGACCGCGATGATCTACTCCTTGCTGCGGCTGCGGGTCGAGGTGTTCGTGGTCGAGCAGGGCTGCCCGTATCAGGACCTGGACGGTCATGATCTGGATCAGACAACGCGGCACTACTGGCTCGCGCCCTATGGCGCGATGGAGAACGCGCAGGCCACCCTGCGGCTGCTGGAGCCCACCGAGGGTCAGTTCAGGATCGGCCGGGTCTGTGCCGCCCAGCCCGTACGAGGCCAAGGCGGGGTCCGGCGGCTGCTCGAGGCGGCGCTGGCCGAGGTGGGTGATGCCCCCTGCATACTCGACGCGCAGACCGACTCGATCGGGCTCTACACCGACTTCGGCTTCGTGGTGGATGGAGCGGAGTTCACCGAGGACAACATCGTGCACGTGCCGATGCGCCGCGAGAGATCGGCCAGGGTCCGCTGACGATGAGTGCTGCCCGCTACCCGTTCTCCGCGATCGTCGGGCACGACGACCTCCGGCTGGCGTTGCTGCTGACCGCGGTGCACCCGGGGATCGGTGGGGTGCTGGTTCGCGGCGAGAAGGGCACCGCGAAGTCGACCGTGGTTCGGGCGCTGGCCGTGCTGCTACCCGCGGTGACCGCGGTACCGGGATGCCGGTTCGGGTGCGACCCGGTGGCCCCCGACCCGACCTGCCCGGACGGCCCACATGCCGCCCTAGCAGAGCAGACCACCCGCCCGGCCCGGCTGGTCGAGCTGCCGGTCGGCGCCACGGAAGACCGGCTGGTGGGCTCGCTGGACCTGCAGCGTGCGCTCACCGAGGGGGTCTCGGTTTACCAGCCCGGGCTGCTCGCCGCGGCGCATCGCGGTGTGCTGTACGTCGACGAGGTCAACCTGCTGCCCGATCATCTCGTCGACGTGCTCCTCGACGCCGCTGCGATGGGTCGCGCGCACGTGGAACGCGACGGTGTGTCCGTCTCGCATGCCGCGTCGTTCCTGCTGGTCGGCACGATGAACCCGGAGGAGGGCGAGCTGCGCCCGCAGCTGCTGGACCGCTTCGGTCTCGCCGTCGAGGTGGCTGCCTCTAGGGATGTCGGGACGCGAGCCGAGGTGGTGCGCCGCCGGCTGTCCTACGAGGCGGATCCGGCCGGTTTCGCGGCTGGCTGGCGCGGCGAGGACGCCGCTCTCGCCGAGCGGATCGCGGTGGCCCGGTCGGCGCTGTCAGCGGTGGCGCTTCCGGATGGCGAACTGCGCCGGATCGCGTCGGTGTGCGCCGCATTCGAGGTAGACGGGATGCGCGCTGATCTGGTGCTGGCCCGCACCGCCCTGGCACACGCCGCCTGGCGGGGCGCCGGCGCGGTGAGTGAGGACGACGTCCGGATCGCCGCCCGGCTGGCGTTGCCGCACCGCTGCCGCCGCGACCCGTTCGACCAGCCCGGCCTGGACGGCGAGCAGCTCGAGGACGCGCTGCGTGATGCGGATCTGGGGGATACGGATCCGCCGCAGGGACCGCCGGACGAGCCTCCGGACGGACCTGGAGCCGGGAGCGCCGCCGAGCCGCGCAGCGGCGCTGCCGGCGATAGCACCGGAAACGGCAGCTGTGCCAAGAACGCAGCGCACGACCAGCCGCTGCCCGCGCCAACGGCGCCGTTCCGGGCCCGGCTACTGGCGCTGCCCGGTCTCGGTGCCGGTGCCCCTGGCCGCCGATCCCGGGCCAGGACCAGCACCGGGCGCACCGTGCGGGCATCCACCACCGACGGCAGCGGGCTGCATCTGCTGGGCACGCTGGCCGCCGCTGCCCCGCACCAGCATGCCCGGGGGCGGCGCGGCCCGGGGCTGGTGGTGCACCGGGCGGATGTCCGGCGGGCGGTGCGCGAGGGGCGGGAATCCAATCTCGTGCTGTTCGCCGTCGACGCGTCGGGCTCGATGGCGGCGCAGGCCCGGATGTCCGCGGTCACCGGTGCGGTGCTGTCCCTGCTGCGCGACGCCTACCAGCGCCGCGACAAGGTGGGCCTGATCAGCTTTCGGGGCACGCAGGCGCAGGTGGTGCTGCCACCGACGTCGGCGGTGGATGCCGCCGCCGCCCGGCTGCAGGCACTGCGCACCGGGGGGCGTACCCCGCTGGCTGACGGGTTGCTGCGCTCGGCGCGGGTGCTGGCCGCGGAGCGGCTGCGCGATCCCACCCGGCGGGCCTTGCTCGTGGTGCTCACCGACGGCCGGGCCACCCACGGTGGGATGGATGCCGTTTTCGCCGCGGCGGGCCTGCTGCGCCGCGATGGGGTGGCCTCGATCGTGGTGGACTGCGAGTCTGGGCCGGTCCGGCTGGGATTGGCCGGTCGGCTTGCCGTCGCGCTGGACGGCGGGTGCGTGCGGCTGGCGGAGCTGTCCGCCGACGCGGTCGCCGGGGTGGTCCGCGCTGCCAGATCCGTTGCCTAGCCGGAGGTCTCAGATGCCTCAGGGTGTCCCGGTCAGCGTCCCCGATGACGGGCTGAGCACCCGGCAGCGCCGCAACCGACCGCTGCTGATCGTCCACACCGGACAGATGAAGGGCAAGTCCACGGCCGCCTTCGGCCTGGCGCTGCGAGGCTGGAATGCGGGCTGGTCGATCGGCGTGTTCCAGTTCGTCAAGTCGGCGAAGTGGAAGGTGGGGGAGGAGGCTGCGTTCCGGGCGCTCGACGAGGTGCATCAGCGGACCGGTGCGGGCGGGCCGGTCGAGTGGCACAAGATGGGCGAGGGCTGGTCCTGGGCGCGCAAGCAGGGCACTGAGCAAGACCACGCCGCCGCCGCGGCACAAGGCTGGGCGGAGATCGCCCGCCGGCTGGCCGGGCAGATCCACGACCTGTACGTGCTCGACGAGTTCAGCTACCCGCTGCACTGGGGCTGGGTGGATACCGGCGAGGTGGTGGCCACGCTGGCGGCCCGGCCTGGTCGGCAGCACGTCGTGATCACCGGCCGGTGCGCCCCGCCTGCGCTGCTCGAGGCAGCCGACCTCGTGGTGGAGATGACCAAGATCAAGCACCCGATGGACGCCGGGCAGAAGGGCCAGCGCGGGATCGAGTGGTGAGGCACCAGCGTTGACTGTCACGGTCCCGGCTCCCAGGTCAATGCCTCGCCGAGCACGTCGAGCGCACTGCCCTGCACCCGGCGTTGCGCCAGGGTGCCTTCGGGAAGGATCAGCGACGATGTCCGCTGTCGCCAGGCGAAGCAGTCGCGGCTGAATCCATCGATGTGAATCAGGTCGACCCAGCC
>JBOHFU010000342.1:0-4498 GCA_050699675.1 Pseudonocardiaceae bacterium | reverse complement strand
GGCGGGCCGAGTCCGAGGAGGGATCACCATGCCCCGCGTTCCCGGAGTGCCCACCCGCGAGGCCGGCCTGCTTGGCCGGTTGGCCTATCGCATCGCCCGCTACCGCTACGGGGCGGTGCCCGAACCGGCCGCGGTGATGCTACACCATCGTCGCGCGTTCTGGGCCTACGCTCTGTGGGAGTTGGGCAACGAGAAGGCGATGCGGCGGTTGCCGGCGAGTCTGCGGGAGCTCGTGGTGTACCGGGTGGCCACCCAGGTGGGGTGCTCGTGGTGCGTGGATTTCGGCACCATGCTGCAGCGCCACCACGGCCTGGACATCGAGCGGCTGCGCCACCTCGACAGCTACCAGACCTCGCCGGCGTTCACCCCCACCGAGCGCCGCGCGCTGGCCTACGCCGACGCGATGACCGCGCTGCCGACCACGGTCACCGACGGGATGGTCGCCGAACTGGACGCCGAGCTCGGCCACGACGGGCTGGTGGAGCTGACCTACGCGATCGCGGTGGAGAACCACCGCGCCCGGTTCAACCATGCCCTGGGCATCACCGACCAGGGGTTCACCTCGGGTGAGGCATGCCTGGTGCCTCCTCGCGGCTCGTGAGCTGCCCAAGCGGGCGGGCCACCAGAGCCCCGAAGACCAGGCCGATGGTGGCCCACATGATCAGCTGGGTGCCCAGCGAGGCGACCCGGAAGTCCCACAGCACCGTCGCCGGGAACGCGTCGGTTACCTCGTTGATGGGAGGTAGCAGGAACTGCACAAGTGCCACAGTCACGACGAACACCGCGCCTGCCGCCAGGGCGGCGTTCCATGCGCCCAGGCGTGACGTGAGCCGCCGGCCGAGGTAGGTCGCCGCGACTGCCAGCAGCACCGAGACCACCACCATCGCCAGGTATAACCCGGTGCGCTGACCGATCGTGTCGGTGTTGCCGACCGCGGGCGGGTTGGCCGGGTACTTCAGGAACGGCACGACGAACACCACGAGGTAGCCGCCCAACGCCAGGACGGCGGCGGTGGCTCGCGCGGACAGCCGGCCGATGCGGCCGTAAGCGACGGCGAACGCCAGGCTGAACAAGCCACCGAACGCCACGGCGTACACCAGGACGGCGGTAGCCAGCCCGATGGTGCTCTGCACCGCCCGGCTGACCACCTCCGGCTCGGGAGTCTCGCCCGTGGCGGTTTGTGCGGCCGACTCGAAGTCGATCGCACTCACGACCGACGGTTCGCCGAAGATGTGCGCGAATACCAGCGCGAGCAGCCCCGCCACCAGACCGGAGAGCATCCCGCGCACCAACAACGTCCTCATCATGGCTGGGTGCCTGGCCGGTCAGTGGCAGGGGACGCCGAGCAGATGACGGCCGTCGTGCACGAACTCATGCACATAGTGGCCCGAGAGGACCGCGGTCGCGCCTTGTTCTGCGCCGACGAAATACAGCAACAAGAGGCTGAGGACGCCTATGAAGATCGCCCAGGGCAGGATCTCACGAAGTGGGATGCGGATCGGAATCGGCGCGGGAACGGAGACGGAGATGGCGTTCACGGTGGAACCTCCCAGGGTTGACGCGACCCACTAGACGGTGATCACGACGGCGGGGTGTCTGACTCACGAAACCCGAGGCGGGTGTCGTTCACAGTGGCGCGACCGTGCCGGGCTTGCACCGGCTTACTCCACTCCGTCGATCGAGTGACGGTATGCATGGGCCAACGGCGGAGTCAATCGGCCGTACCGGTGCGAGGCACGGTCAGCGGGGACGGAGGCGTCCCAGTAGCTCGGTCGGCACGACTCGCACCTTGAACGGCCGGTGTGCCTCGAAGACCTCGTCGCCAGCCGCCTGGGCCACTCCTTCATACCGGCCCTCGGCGTTGAGTTCCAGGACCAGCAGGTCGGGCACGTCGGGATCGAGCACCCAGTAGCTGGGCGTACCCATCCGCTGGTAGTGGGCGCGCTTGAGGTTGAGGTCGATCAACCGGCCGCTCGGGGAGAGCACCTCGACAGCCAGCGCCGGTGCCGCGGGGAGGTTCTTGTCGGTGAGCTGGTCGAACCGAGCGACCAGGACGTCGGGCTGCACCTCGTTGGAGATGTCGGTCTGCACGGCAAACGGCGCACCGATGACGTAGAGGTCCTCGGGGCACGCGTCGTCCAGCAGCCGATGCAGCTGGTAGACGATCGTCTGGTGCCGCAGACCGGGCGCGGGGCTCACCAGGAGTTCCCCGTCGATGAGCTCGTAGCGGCGGCCGTCATCGGGCATCCCTTCCAGGTCGTGGACCGTGAAGGGAGTGCTGGCACCGACGCTCATCCTGGTCATGGTCCCCTCCTCGGGTCGATGTGACAACGCTGCCACAAGGGTCTGACATTTCCAGGCCCGCTCAAAGGGCGAAGGTGCGGCCGATCTTGTCCGGGTTGACGATGTCGTAGATCGCGGCCACCTGCCCGTCGCGGATCGCGAAGCAGGACACCCGGCCGGCCAGCGGCGGGTGCCCGGCGTCGCCCGGCCACGGCGGGATGACCATCCCCAGGTCCCCGTTGACCAGCACCAGCTGGGCGGTGGCGAGCCGCCCGGGGCCGTAGCGCTCCAGCAGGCCGAGGATGAACCTGGCCACCTTGTCGGCGCCCCGGACCGGCCGCCGAGCGGTGCGCTCCTTGCCACCTCCGTCGCCGATCACCGCGGCATCCGGGTGTAGCAAGCTGACCAGGGCGGCGAGGTCACCAACCGTCAAAGCGGCAAGGAACGCGTCGAGCACCCGGCGCTGTTCGGCCAGCCCCACCCGGGCCGGCGGGTCGGTCGACGTGACGGTGCGCCGTGCCCGGGAGGCGTGCTGCCGGGCGGCGGGCACCGAGCAGCCCAGGACGTCCGCGATCTCGGCGAACGGGACGCTCAGCGCGTCGTGCAGCACGAAGGCGACCCGCTGCTCGGGGGTCAGCCGCTCCAGCACGACCAGCGCGGCCATCCGCACGCCCTCGTCGCGGACCACCTCGTCCAGCGGGTCCTCCGGCCGTCCAGCTTGGTCACCAGCGGCTCAGGCAGCCATGACCCGATGTAGCGCTCGCGTTGCACGGCCGCCGAGCGCAGCCGGTCCAGGCACAGCCGCCCGACCACGGTGGTCAGCCAGCTGCGCGGGTCACGGATCGCCGCCCGGTCGGCGTCGGGCAGCCGGGCCAGCCGCAGCCAGGCCTCCTGGACCGCGTCCTGCGCGTCGGCCAGCGACCCGGTGAGCCGGTAGGCGACCCGAAGCAGGTGGGTGCGATGCTCCTCGATGACGTCCGCCGAACTCGGCACGGTCACCGACCCTAGACTCGGCAACCGTGGCTGGACGGATCCGGGACGCCGACATCGCGGAGGTCCGCGAGCGCAACCGGATCGACGAGGTAGTCGGCGAGTACGTCGCGCTGCGCCGGGCCGGTGCGGATTCGCTCAAGGGGTTGTGCCCATTCCACGACGAGAAGTCCCCATCGCTCAACGTTCGACCGGGTCACGGCACCTTCCACTGCTTCGGCTGCGGCGAAGGCGGATCCGTTGTCGACTTCATGATGAAGATCGAGCACCTCGGCTTCGTCGAGGCCGTGGAGCGGCTGGCTGGCCGGGTCGGGATCCGGCTGACGTACACCGGTGGTGGCTCCTCGGTGCAGCGCGACCGCGGCACCCGATCCCGCCTCGTCGAGGCGAACAAGCTGGCTCAGGAGTTCTATGCCGAGCAGTTGAGCTCACCCGAGGCGCGGCCGGCCCGGGAGTTCCTCACCCAACGCGGTTTCGGCCTGGAGGTGGCGGGCACGTTCGGCTGCGGTTTCGCCCCGTCGGGTTGGGAACAGCTCACCAAACACCTGCTCGGCCGCGGGTTCTCCGTCGAGGAACTGGTCAAGGCGGGGGTGTCGCGGGAGGGCCAGCGAGGGCCGATAGACCGCTTCCACCGCAGGCTGCTGTGGCCGATCCGGGACCTCGGCGGCGACGTGGTCGGGTTCGGCGCCCGGCGGCTGTTCGACGATGATCGCGTCGAGGCGAAGTACCTCAATACCGCTGAGACGGCGCTGTACCGCAAGTCGCAGGTGCTCTTCGGGCTCGACTTGGCCAAGCGCGAGATCGCCCGGCGCCGTCAGGTCGTCGTGGTCGAGGGCTATACGGACGTGATGGCGATGCACCTGTCCGGGGTGCCCACCGCGGTGGCGTCCTGCGGCACGGCGTTCGGCACCGAGCACATCTCCGTGCTGCGCCGGCTGCTCATGGACGACGACGCTTTGCGCGGCGAGGTGATCTTCGTCTTCGACGGTGACGAGGCCGGTCAGAAGGCAGCCCTCAAGGCATTCGACGACGACCAGCGGTTCGCTGCGCAGACCTTCATCGCGATCGCACCGGACGGGATGGACCCCTGTGAGCTACGCCAGGCGAAGGGTGAGGCCGCGTTGCGTGACCTGGTGGCCCGCCGCCAGCCGCTGCTCGAGTTCAAGTTGCGGACCCTGCTCGCCGAGCATGACCTGGATACCGTGGAGGGCCAAGTCGCAGCACT